>JAWUWK010000093.1:0-52877 GCA_034111875.1 Gammaproteobacteria bacterium | reverse complement strand
AAAATTAATCATGTTGTATTAAATCAAAGCCTTGGTGAACGGGTAAAAGATAAGGTTTTTCATATCCAAACCGTCAACGCGTATCACATGAGGTTAAAGCAATGGTTACAGCGTTTTCATGGAGTTGCAACGAAAAATCTGTATAAATATATCGGGTGGTTTCGTTGGTTTGAGCTTAATAAACAGGTCGAAACATCACCAGAAAGCTTCATGAAGGATATGTTATGCATTGCGTTTCAACAGGCTTCCCGAACATAGCCTTGGCGAAAACAGTCGTAGAGAACCAGCCATCCACTGCGTATTTAACCACTTAGTTATTCACAGGCAACATTTTTCGACTTATTCGCTACTTGCATAACCTGCTGTGGTGAAATAAGGCCTTGCTGTAAATTAATAATCAGTCAGCTGCCGTCTCTAAAATGTTAACGACTTCTCCACGCTCACTCAGCACCATTAAAAACACTAAATCGTCGGTGCCTATACCGTTGACGATTGCCTGAGCCCCATTACTTGGTGTGTCGCAATATTGAATCTGCGCAGGACTCATGCCGGCTTTAATCGCCGCGTTACTAATCAGTGCAGGTATCTCTTCCAACACTCGCCCTCTCAGGTATTCCACGTTTTCGGTTATCATTAAATAATCGGGATTAATTTGCATTATACACTGGGTTAAATCGGTAATTTCAGCATCCGATCTATCGCCAGCATGGCCTAACATTAACCATTTTTTATTAGCCGGCAACGCATTCAAAGTATCAGCCATAGCCTGCATACTATGCACATTATGGGCAAAATCTACGATTACTGTCGCCCCCTTTAGCCGATAGAAATTGCCCCGACCGGGATTGTCTTGGCCATCGCTTTTAAATTCCTCTAGAGCGCTTGCGATAGCTTGATTGGAGACCCCTAATGATTTAGCTAATCCAATTGCACCTAGGGCATTTTGCACATTATGCTTTGCCGCACCTTGCAAAGTCATAGGTATTTTAGCTATTTCAACTATTTCTTCAACCACAGTCTCTTCCTCGGCATTGCTATATTCAAAATACAAATAGCCGTTTTTACTGAAACACATGGTCTTGGCTAATTGACGATGCCCTTCGAGTAATGGGTGTTGTTGATCCAAAGAGAACCAACAAACATTATCCGTTAACTGATCGGCATTGGTTTTTTGATAGCGAACTATTTCTGCATCATCTGCATTGAGCACCAGAGGTGAGCCGGCTTGCAAGCCCTTTGCGACCATAAATTTAGTTCGGGTTAAAGCGGCAATATCATTAATCCCATATTGTCCCAAGTGGTCTTCAGCTATATTGGTAATTATCGCCCCATCCACCGTGGGAATGGGTAAACCACGGCGTAACAACCCGCCTCTTGCGACTTCTAAAACGGCAACTTCCACTTGGTTTTCACGCAATAACATCCGCGCACCACCTGGGCCTGAATAATCGCCAGTATCAATAATTCTATCGCCAACGCGAATAAAGTCCGTGGAGGTAACACCACAATTTTTACCCGCCTGCTTAAAAATGTGCGACAGAATACGCACAGAGGTAGATTTGCCATTGGTACCCGTGACATATACCACCGGAACCTTATGATATTTTGACCATTGAATGTCTGCTACTTTAGGTAACTGATCAATAGGCCAGGTTTGAGACGTGGGACCGAAGCCCAGTGAAAAGGCATCGTCATCCCAAAGGTAAGGTGACTTGTTTAACTCGGCGGCGCTAACTAAAGACATTAACAGCGGATTGGCTTGCTCTATAATTTCTTGCTTTATACTTTTAACTGCCGCATCAAAATCAATGCTTTGTTCTTCATCTAATGTCCCAGTGGTCTGAAAATGATGTTCCACCATTATCCAAGCTATTTGGTTTAACTCCACCGCGGCATAAAGCGCATCTATAGGCGCACTAATGGCTAAGTTTAAGCCTGTATCAAAGGTTCTATAAATAGTTTTTTGCCCTTGCCAACCAACCGCTTGTAGTAACTTGCCAACATATTCTTGCCATTTGGCAAGTATTAATTTTTTATCAAAACCCGACACTTCAACGTCAATAATTGCTGAAGGAAAGTCCCATAATAAATTTTTACCCGTCAGCCGACGGCTGTCAGTAAGGCTTAATGTTCCGTTTTGCATATTTATTATCCGCCCAAACAGATAGTACTTAACTCAGTACAACTTTAAATTTCATACGTAACTACTTTAGTTAAGTACCGGGGTTTACTCAATTTTTTAGTTAATTACTGACCCGAATATTGCCAACAATTACACGTGCCCTAGCTTGCTTCTGATTTTTACTGACGTTTATTACTCATCCAATAGGACGCACCAGCAAGGCGCTAAATCTAAAAATCCTTTAAAAAAACTAGCTGGGCCATCATGACAGTATTGTAAGCAATATCCGGGCGAAAGACGTCAGCATAACGACAGCTTTGAAAATACCTTGTCATGCAGAAGTCTCTCTTAATCGCTCTCCTCAGCTAAATGCTCAACTATTCTTACACCGCGCTCATCTTCGACGATAGTCATCCCCTCTTCTAAAACAAAAGTATCGAAATTTGACTCTGATATATTATGAGAAGAACTATGAGTACTACTGTCTTCTATATCGGAATCAAAACTAATAATTTGCTTCCAGCTTCGAGTAATCGCATCCGCAAAAATGATCAACAAATCATCTTTAACGGCGATGTTCAGCGCATGGTCAATGGCGGAAACTTCATCCGGGATCACTTTTATTTGATCATCGCTGATCCCTTCAGCTTTCAATGTATTCGCTATGATATCTGCGACTTCTGTTTCGCCTCGGCCCCTTCTATTGTCATCCGCTTTACAAATATAGTAATCAAACTTGCCAGCAGCCGCTTTAGCAATGTTTTCTAAATCGACATCACGTCGATCTCCAGGACCTGCTATCACAACAACTCGCTTACCTTTGACGTCAAGTTTGGTCGCTAGGTCACTCATGTGGCCCACGCCATCAGAGTTATGGGCGTAATCTAGAATGACTCTAAAGCTATACTCATCGTATACATTCATGCGACCCGGTGCTTGGAAGAAAGTCGTTGAAAAAGTCCGTAAACCATGACGAATATCCTCTAAAGACTTATCTAAGCTGAATGCTAAGGCGGCGGCGAACATGGCGTTTTGAACGTTGTGTGTCGCTTTCCCCTCTAAAGTAGCAGGAATAAGATGGGTCCAAAGGAGCGGTATATGTGCACCTTTATCATAAATGGTGATCATCTCGCCATTAATACCCGCTTCTAATACAACCGCTCGCCCACCCGCTCGTATATGCTCTCTGACTAAACCATGATTGGGGTTCATTGTCACATAACAAATGAAACGCGCCTGGGTGTGATTTGCCATTTTCAAACACAGTGCATCATCAGCATTTAAGATAGCTGTATCTTTAGCGACTTCTGCGACAATACGTTTTACTTCTGCCAGTTGTTCAATAGTCTCAATCCCGCGCATTCCGAGGTGATCTTCCGTGACATTTAAGACGGCTGATACATTGCTTTCGAAATAGCCCAAACCTGACCTTACTATGCCTCCACGGGCGGTCTCTAATACTGCGATATCAACTGAGGGGTCACGTAATACAATTTTAGAGGAAACCGGCCCTGTCATATCGCCTTTAACACTTAAGTGACCATCGATGTAAACACCATCTGTAGAGGTCATACCGACGATGTGACCGGCCACTTTTAAAATGTGTGATAACATTCTTGAGGTCGTCGTTTTACCGTTAGTACCAGTAATAGCAGCAATAGGTATGCGACTAGGTGCGCCTTGTGGGAACAGCATTTCTATCACTTTACCGGCGACGTCTCTAGGCTCTCCTTCACTAGGTGCAACATGCATTCTGAAACCGGGAGCGGCGTTAACTTCTACAATGCCACCGCCAACTTCTTTATAAGATTGGGTAATATCGTCCGTGAGAAAATCAACGCCACCTACATCTAAGCCAATGGCTTTAATAGCGCGCTCTGCCATGGCTTTATTATCAGGATGAACTGAATCGGTGAGGTCAATGGCGGTGCCTCCGGTTGATAAGTTAGCAGTAGAGCGTAAGTAGAAAACCCGATCTTTTTCTAAGATACTGTTTTCGTTTAAATTTTCTTCACTTAATAACCGCTTCGCCTGATGATCTAACTCTAATCGGGTTAATACTTTTGCATGACCTATACCCCGTCGCGGATCATTATTAAACTCATCGATTAAGGCTTCAACACTACTAGAACCGTCCCCAATGACATGACCAGGGACGCGTTTAGCCACGGCCACTAACTCACCGTTTACGACTAGCATCCGGTGGTCTAATCCGGTTAAGAATGATTCAACTAAGATAGCTTTGCTAGTACTGTGCTCTTTTGCATGTTGGAAGCCCTCTATAACCTGCTCGTCGGTTACTAAATTGATAGAGACTCCACGCCCATGGTTAGCATTTAGGGGTTTAACAACCACAGGGAGGCCTATGCGATTAGCCGCTCTCACGGCCTCTCTCTCCGAATAAACCATCTTTTGCTTAGGCACAGGCAAGCCTAAATCATTGAGCATGATATGGGTGTCTTCTTTATCACAAGACATCTCTACCGCGATGTGATTAGTCTTGCTGGTAATAGTCGCCTGAATGCGCTCTTGATACTTTCCCTGACCAAATTGTATCAGGCTGTATTCATTTAAACGTATCCAGGGAATATCTCGCTCTTCAGCCGCTTGAACTAATGAGGCCGTACTAGGACCTAATTCTTTGCGTTGTGCAAAGCGAATAAAATGATGTAAATCATCTTCGAAATTAAAATCATCTTCAGCCTTAGAGTCCAATTGATCGGCTATTTCATCAGGTATCAAAGAAATCAATAAATTGCGGGCAAGCCGAGAGGCCTCTAAACCTACATCTTTTTGGTGATACTGAAACACCATATTGTATTGACCTAATTCCCCTGTAGATCGAGTGCGGCCAAAGGTAACATCAGAACCGGCCATACCTTGCAATTCTAAAATAACATGTTCCCAAATATGCCCTATCCAAGTACCTTCATCTTCTTTTAGTCGACGTATAAACCCTCCCACTTCTCGATAAGAACAACCATGCTCATTTAACCCAGGCAATTTCTCAATCAGCTGTGCAACAAAATTTTCGCCTAAACTCATGGAGGGATAGTTTTCTAACACCGAAATATCGATAACGTGGCGAATGACCGGAAAGTGGGCGTAGACATTTGGGCCTACATAAACATTGGTGGAAATGATGCGCATACTAAAATCCTTATTAGGTAAAAAGCTCTCTTAGAAGCCTTAGTATCTGTTTAAAACTGATTATCGATTATCTCCTACAAGGTATATCACTATTTTCACCTTGAACCAATGACTTCAGACATTAAAGGAGCGAGCTATGTTAACTAAAAAAAATCATTGGACGTTAACATACAGTCTTCGCGTTATGACAGTAGACTGGATTATAAAAATTCAACCTAGAGTCGACCGATAGGCGCGAAAAAGCTGTGCTATATATTAGTGTGTAAAGAAAATCGAAAAATTTAGTGGCCACCTTATTAGGTGATGAGACATTTTTCTAGTTTTTCAGGTGCATTAAGAGTTTGTGACGACTTTCATGATTCGACTGCCGAATTTAGGTTCAATCCAAGTACATTTGAAATGCTTTTCGCAGAACATTTTGGTCGTACTTTATTTAGCGCTGGATACCAAAGCCCTTCATCTATATAGTGTCGCCGGAATCCTATAGTTAGTTGTTCTTGGGTATGATCGCCCTTTAATATTTTTTAGCGCTGGAAAGCTATAGTGATTTCAAACAATAATATTGAGCGCTGGTTGGACATCTTAATAGCTTGGGCCTAAGCTTAAACCTGTTTTATATGACAATCTTAGATTCTAAACTAGATAAGGTGTGAATCTAGCTATCTTGTAAAGAAATCTCATTTTCGATACAGAAATAACGTTTTAACAGAGGTAAATATGTGTCCAGCTAAAGTAGCGATAGGAGAACAACGTGGTTTTGTCATTCCTATTGGCGGTGGTGAGGAAAGAGCCAACAACCCCATTATTTTACAAAAATTTATAGACCTTTGTGGCGCCGAAGAAGCGCACATTGTGATTATTCCTACCGCTTCAAAATTAGATGATACTGGTTCTAACTACATAGAGGTATTTAAACGTTTAGGGGCTATTAATGTTATATCCCTTAATATTAATACCAGAGAGGAGGCCAACCTAGCCGAAAATATTGTAGCCCTAGAAAAATCTACAGGTATTTTTATAACCGGAGGCAATCAATTACGCCTTTCTACCATATTAGGTGGCACTGTCTTCGCCCAAACTATGCGTCGTTGTAATGCCGCTGGTGTTCACATAGCGGGTACTTCTGCAGGTGCGGCCATTATGCCTGAGCATATGATTGCAGGGGGGCCTAAAGGACCGCTGCCGAATGAAGCAGGTGTCACTTTTGCACCGGGTATGGGCTTTATTAATAAAATCATTCTAGACCAGCATTTCAGCCAGAGAAACAGGTTGGGAAGACTGCTCTCAGCAGTCTCTTATAACCCTTTCAGCTCAGGCGTAGGTATTGATGAAGACACGGCTGTTTTCATAGGTCCGGGCAACCAATTTGAAGTAGTAGGTTCTGGAAGTGTGACTATCGTTGACCCTAGTGATCTAAGTCATAGCTCTATGGCTGATGCATCAAGGGGAGAAGCGATTACCTTAATCGGCATGAAATTACACATGTTGAGCAATGGCGACTCTTATGATTTAAATACACGAGAGGCCACTGCGCGAGAGGAAAAGTGATATTTCGAAACCTTTGATTAACCTGCCTCTGATTCAACACACATTCTCAGACCAGTGCTAAATTTTTATTTTACAGTGGTTACGCCATTTAAATTGTTTAAACCACACTAGTAAAGAAGTAAGCGAAAATCGAAGAGTTAGCACCACTAAAACTAAAGCTATCTGAAGATCGATTGGCTACTTAGCCACATTGGTACTAATAGGTCTTTTTAATATTAGTACAGCGCTTGCAAAGACCAGTGCCTATATCGGGCGACATTTCTGCGACTTTATCTATACTCGGTATTTCAACACCGCACAAAGTCTTATCGGCGCCTTCTGCCATGTAGTGATTTTTTGATACTTTGTTGGTACTTCCAGTGTCATTTTGGGTACGCCACCCGGTTTTAAATAATGCCGGTTTGACAACATCACCATTGATAAGTGCTTCAATGTCGATACCGTTAATGACCAGGCCTTTTATAATACAATTTTTGAATTCTGCATTGGTGAAATCGACAGTAGTGAAAGAGCTTTGGGTCAAATCAGCATCTTCAAATTGAATAGGGTTTATTATTTTCCCTTGATAATCTGAGCCTACTGAAGTGCCTATATGGCTAAATTTAGCGCCACTTAGGTTGACTGAGGTGAATACTGTATTGGTTAAATTAGCATCATAAAAAGCGCTGTGAGACAGATTTATATTAGAGAAACTATTGTTTTCTAAATTGACATTATTGAACACAGATTTATGCAAATTTACATCATAAAAACTTGACTCAGGCATTGAACATTGATGAGCGACATGCTGGCCGCTGTAGATAATAGATTTCATAGCTTCCCTGTATTCTAGAAATAGAGAGTGGAGAATAATTAAGCGCAGCATTATGTCACTTATCTGGCAAACTCACCATGACAAAAATTCATCTTTGTTGGTTAAAAATGAACTTTATTCAGCTATATTTACTCGCTTTATTTCCAGTTCGAAGTAACAATTGGGCCTTAAGCTATATTCCTGATTCCGTGACGCCAAAGCGTCTGAAGAGTGCATCATAATGGAGTTAAGTTAGCTATTCTGGAATTGCTTGAACCAGTCAAGATTCGGTGCAAAAAAAGCATGTCCGCTCACCGCGCTTGTCACTCTTAAAATACTGTCGGTCGCCGAGTTTTCATCCAATTGACACATGCTCTCTAGCATCAAATTAAAACTCTCGGGGCTGGCCCCATAACTGGCAAACAAAAGCCCGCTCTGATTTAAGTCACCGAAGGGTAAGCTATGGCGTAAAATCTCTATACCCTTACCTTGTAAATCTTTGATTGAGGTGCGTTTAGTGTGAGCACACTGTGACTTTTGCGCCGCGGGATACTCGATGTTTTCAGCCTTAGTTCTGCCGTAACTGTCTTCTTGCTGTTTCAGAGACAGCGCTTGCCAATCATTTAACTGATGCTGGTATTTTTGCAAGTGCAGGTAACTGCCGCCGTTAAAAGGAGCATCGTTTGCAACGATGGCAACTTGTTCTCTCTCTTTGCCTTCGGGGTTTTCAGTGCCATCGACAAAGCCAGTTAAATCACGGCTATCTAAATACTTAAAACCATGCACCATTTCATCTAGTTGCATGGCGGGCGTCAACTGCTCAAATAATCTTAATGCCAGTAAATAATTGATATCGTGACGCTGTGAGCGAATATGCAATATCATATCTGCATCTGTGGCGGGCATAGAGACCTGTTGATTATGGATAGCCTTAAAACCTTGCAACTGCTTAGGCTTAGGTAGTATCTCGAGGAAATCCCAAAAATCACTACTCAAAGCCAGAGTTAAATATAACTCGGCCTCTGGATAGGCTTTTTGCAGTTCAAATAAATAGTTTGGCAACTGGGATACTTGTTTAAGCAACGATTTCACTGGCTGACATTTGAGCGGATCTCTGTTTAAAGTGATAAATAAAGCATTTGAGCTGGCGGGAGCTAAGATACCCCCTTGGTAGGAATTATGATTATTTGACATAGTGACTATTATCCTTAAGGGCAATTTTTTAGGGGACCACGCGACGGGTTGGATCTCTAATCCATTCACTCCACGAACCTACATAAAGCTTACTGGCACTGAGACCAGCGTGGCGCATAGCGAGTATATTGTGACAGGCAGTAACTCCAGAGCCACACATGTGTAAAGTGTTATCATTTGCCAGTGTTTGCCACTGCGCTTTTAATTGATCACGGCTCTTGAATAAACCCGCAGGGGTTAGATTATCGCTGAAGGGGCGGTTGACAGCATCGGGAATATGTCCCGCCACTTGGTCTATCGGCTCTTCCTCGCCATTGAATCGCGCCGCGGCCCTCGCATCGACTAGTTGATACTGTCCACTGCATAGCTGGGTAATAGAAATAGCTTGGTAGGCAGAGTCTCGTCTTACAAAATGCCTTGAGACTGGATTGATAGAATGGGCTGTAAGAGAGTACCCGGCCTGTAGCCAAGCATCAACCCCGCCTTCAAGAACAGCGACTTTAGAGTGACCCAGCCATTGGAGTAACCACCAAGTACGCGCAGCCATCGCCCCAGAGCAGTCATCATAGACCACGACTTGTTGATGCTCACCAATCCCCGCCTGTGAAAAAACCTGCGTAATCGCGGTGACTTCCGGCAAAGGATGCCTGCCAGAAACCGCAGTGACAGCCCCTGATAGCTGTTGATTTAGATTGACGTACTGGGCCGATTTTATATGACCATTAATGTATAGGGCTTCGCCTTTGTCGGCATCAGCCAAGTTAAACCGGCAGTCTAAGATGACCCAATCATCACTCGAATAGTGTTGATTCAACTCTTGGGCAGTTATTAAAGTGTGGTACATTACTGAAGTCTCCAAACTAGATCTGAAACAGGCGGAGCTTAAAATCCTAGCGCCTAAAGTTAAGCCGAATATTGCACCTAATATCCCGGTTAAGTGTATTTTGCTAACGCTTGAATAAGTATTTCTAACTCATTCTCCGCTTTCTCTTTGGCTTTACTTTTCAGATTTGCCAGCGCCGCACGCTTTTTATCGAGTAATTCTGTCGCCGCTTGATGAGAGTCTTCGCTCTTGTGGACCGCCTCTATCGAAAGCTTAAGCTGCATTAAAATACCACGACGTCTACCTTCTACCGCTCTGGCTAGATCTTCTGTGGTCTTTTCTTTTTTAACTTTTATCGCTTGCTCAATAGGTACAAAAGGCAATGGTTGAATACCTACTGCTCTTCGCACTTCATCCATGAAAGGTGCTGATGTTGCACGGGCTTTTTGGGCGCCTTTTAGCAATACAGATTCTACGTAAGCCAAATCGTTCATTAGTCGATTGTACTCTTTCCTCGGCGCTGACAAAATAGCTTCTAGGTATTCGAATAATTCTTGTTTGGCTTCACCCCAGCCAATCCCATTGGCAAATTTCTCACGCATTTGCAACACTTCACTGTCACTGGCAAAGCAATCGTATAATTGAAAGACAGTACTAGTATCAGGGTCTTTCGGCTCTCCTGGACGCTTAGAGTCAGTATCAATTTGCTTGATCAATTTGTTGAGTGTATCAGGTGCACAAAACAACGGGATGGTATTATCGTAACTTTTAGACATTTTACGGCCATCTAAACCTGGAATTAATTGCATTTGTTCATCAGTTTGCGCTTCGGGTAAAGTAAATAACTGACGATAATTACTATTAAACCGTCCGGCAACATCCCGTGTCATTTCTATGTGTTGTATCTGATCTTTACCTACTGGAACTATATCGGCATTAAACATTAATATATCCGCGGCCATCAACACGGGGTAGCTAAACAGCCCCATAGTAACGCCATCGTCTAGTTCTGCTTTGCCGGCATTTTGGTTTGCATCCACTGACGCCTTGTAAGCATGTGCCCGGTTCATTAAACCCTTTGAAGTCATGCAAGTTAAGATCCATGTCAACTCCGTAATCTCCGGAAGGTCTGATTGACGGTAAAAGGTAGCATTGTCCGTATCTAATCCTAGCGCTAACCAAGTGGCCGCTATTTCACGAGAAGACTGTGCTACCCGCTGAGGGTCATGACATTTTATCAACGCATGGTAATCCGCTAAAAAGAAAAAGCTATTGAAACCGGTTTTCTCACTCGCGGTAATAGCCGGCTTGATAGCGCCTAGATAGTTGCCAATATGGGGAGTACCTGAGGTCGTTATTCCGGTTAAAACGGTTTTCTGTGACATTTTATTTCCTTAAAGCAGCGATCAATTAACGCTCTATACAGTTTGTCGCGGTATCATACACTAGGAGCTTGTGGGACTTAACGCTAATCTACTGCGAAAAACCAGAATGTGGCCATATCACCCGCGCTCTCTCGTTAAATAGCCCGCTATTAGCCTCAAAAGACCCAGAAATCTGTCTCAAATCTACTTTTCTTCGCTGTAATCGACCAAGTCCTACCAAGTTACTAGAACAATCGACTATTTTAGCTAGTTTTTATCCATAAATGCATGTCAACTGCGAATGCTTCACTGATTCAATCTAATCACTGCTGGGCATAACCAAACCGCTCAGTTTAGTCGCACCCTTTTTGAATCATGGACTTACTCTCAGTGCGAGCATAGCGATGAATGAAAACGCGATAGCACTGTTTATTTAAAACGATTATTACTTTAAAGATTAGCCAACTAGTGTTAAAAAGAGCTCTGGATATTTAGAAGGTGTTATCTATGCAAATTGTTATCTCCCCAGCCAAAACATTAGACTTCGAAACTCCACCCATCACGCAAACCTATAGTGACGCACAGTTTTTGCAAAAGTCACAATTATTGGTTGATCACCTGGCAAAGAAATCTGTCCAAGATATCGCGGAGTTAATGAAATTAAGCGACAAGCTAGCCGCCTTAAATGTCGCTCGTTTCGGTTCCTGGCAACAACCTTTTACTGTCGCTAATGCCAAACAGGCGATACTGGCTTTTAAAGGTGATGTCTATACCGGTTTAGATGCACAAACATTGTCTGAAGAAGATTTTAGCTTCGCACAGACCCACTTGCGTATTTTATCTGGGCTCTACGGGCTACTGCAACCCCTAGATCTTATTCAACCATATAGACTGGAGATGGGGACCAAACTTAAATACCGCAAAAATGAAAATTTATATCAATTCTGGGATGATACTTTAACCAAGCGAATCAATCGAAACACGACAGAACTCGCCGTAAATAAACCGGCCGATCATCAATCAGTATTAATTAATTTGGCGTCCAACGAGTATTTCAAAGTGCTGCAAAAAAACGCATTAAGTGCCCGTTTGATCACCCCTATCTTTAAAGATCAAAAAAACGGACAGTATAAAATTATCAGTTTTTTTGCTAAAAAAGCCCGCGGCATGATGGTCCGATATATCATCGATTACCGCATTACTAACGCAGAGCAGCTAAAACAATTTAACTATGCAGGTTACTATTATAGCGCAGAGCAGTCTAGCGCCAATGATTGGGTCTTTTTAAGGCGAGAGCAGAACGCTTAAATCATTCAATGCTAACCTATAACGATTTAGGGCGGGCCTATATCAATAATTTTTTTGTGGGTTAAAAAACAAACAATGCAGATATCGATAATGCACTATCGCCAAGCGTTTAGGATAACTAGGCCCATACCGACTTTGTCAGTACAGTGAACAATAAAGCTAATGATCTGTTAGCAACAGCAAAAAATTATTTGCTTCCCGGTAAACTGATCTCAAGCTGTTACTGCAGACTATTAGCCTGTGGAGATTAACCCTAATCTACTGCGAAAAATCAGAATAACTAGAATAATTCATTCTAAACGTTATTTTCTAGAATATCTTAAAAATACAGCTCCACTCTTGAATCACCAAAATAATCTTCTTTAGACGCACAAAACCGACATGACATACCAGTTTTGGTCTTTTCTCCAATCTCTGCAACGGTTTTGGCACCTTTTTGATTAATTGCAGCGAGTATTTCTCCAAGTCTCGCTTTATTACAATCACATACAAAATAATCAGATTGATATTTTCCATTACTTGGCCCTTTCAGATGCTATTAAATAATATGCTTCATTTATGGTGCGCCATATGGATATCGATAGCTGCCTATTAATACTCACGTTTCTGCTCTATTGAGTAATCTTATCGAACCGCCTAGTTGGGCACCTTTAATCTGTTCAGCTAATGTAATAGCGTGTTTAAGTTTTTTACTGTCTACAGAGGTTTCTATTCCCGCAGATTCAAAAAAATAGACTACGTCTTCAGTGGCAACATTACCACTGGCACCAGGTGCGAATGGGCAACCACCAAAACCTGCCACCGCCGTATCAAAAAACCTCACACCTGCGCGATAGGCAGCAGCGACATTAGCAATTGCCAAGCCATAAGTGTCATGGCAATGGAAAATCAGTTCTGTGGTACTAGGCAGTATAGACAGTGCCGCTATAAACAATCGCTCTACTGCAAAAGGGTGTGCGCGACCAGTAGTATCACATATAGCTATTTGGGCATCAGGGCTAATTGACAATACTTGTTGAAGAATTTTTAGGCAGTCATCTGCGTCTATTTTACCCTCAAAGGGGCAGTCAAAGCTGGTGGCTAAGCTCACTCGTAAACACATAGTCGGTGACTCAGAGACTATCATTTGGACTTTTTCTAACTCAGCCAGTGACTGTTTCAAGGTCTTGCGAACATTTTTCAAATTATGCGCTTGACTGACCGAAAGTACAAAATTAATCCGTTGGCATTGGTGTTCTTGGGCAAGCTTGGCACCTCTAGCGTTTGGCACTAGTACGATAAATTCGAAAGCCGTCGATGACTTAATAGACTCAAGTATTCGACTAATATCTGCCATTTGTGGAATCGCTTTGGGATGTACGAAAGCACCTACCTCAATGTGCTTTAAACCGGCATCTGCCAAAGCGCCAATAAGCGCCAATTTATCTGCCAGTGAAATGATAGGCACTACAGATTGAAAACCATCCCTAGGAGCCACTTCAATTAACGTCACAAAAGCGTTTTTTTTATCAGCCAAAAATGAAGTATTTGTAGGAGCTGTACTCATATTACTCCCTGCGCTTTAAGCTCACCGAGCTGGCTTTCATCAATCGCCAGTAAATCTGCATACACTTGTTGGTTATGCGCACCAACGGCAGGCCCAGCCCAGCTGACTTTATCTGAAACATCTGAAAACTTAGGGACTATACCTGGATGCGTCACTTCACCAAAACGCGGGTCGGCCACCTGCATTATCATATTTCTCGCTTGATAGTGAGGATCAGCAGCGCAGTCTTGAATAGTTAGCAGGCGCCCTGCTGGAATATCATTTTCAAGCAATATACTCTCCGCCGTTGCCGCTTGCTGGGTTAACGTCCAGCTTTCAATCAAATTGTCCAACAGTGCAGCATTGGCTACTCGCTTTGGATTAGAATCATACAAATCACTTTCTGACAGTTCAGGCTTACCGATTAGATTACACAAGCGCTTAAAAATTTTGTCGCCATTGGCACCTATTGCCAGCCATAAGCCATCGGCACATCGGTAGGTATTAGAGGGGGCAGCTGTCGGTATTGCCGAGCCAGTTGGATGGCGCACGGCGCCAAATTCTCCGAACTCTGGTAATGCGCCCTCCATTAAACTAAACACTGATTCATAGAGAGCCACATCGACCTCACGACCGACATTAGTCCCGGTCACATCCCTTTCATAGATTGCACTGAGAGCCCCTATTACCCCAAACATACCGGCTAAGCTATCACCTAAGCTGACACCTGTTCTAACGGGCGGTAAGTCAGTGACATCTTTTGGATACCCCGTCAAATGTCTCAGGCCACCATATGCTTCACCAATAGAACCAAATGACACTCTGTCTTTATAAGGGCCGCTTTGCCCGTAGCCTGATATATGTACTAAAATTATTTGCGGATTAACTTGTTGCATTGCTTCAAAGCTCAATCCCCAGTTAGCGAGTTGGCCCGGCCTAAAATTCTCAACCACTATATCGGCTTTTGCGATTAGTTGCCTTGCCAGCTCAATACCTTTAGCAGACTTTAAGTTCAAGGTAATGCACTGTTTTCCACGACCATGAACTGACCACCATAAAGTGTTGCCATCTTTCATCATCCCCCAACTGCGAATCGGATCTCCGCTGCCTGGGGTTTCAACTTTAATTATATTTGCCCCTAAATCAGCCATTAATCGAGTGCAATGGGGTGCGGCTATAAAATGCCCTAGTTCCAATACTGTTAAACCTTGCAGGGGCTTTGTGGATGATTTGCAAACTTGGGAATTAGATATCATGAGCTTCTCTTATTAATTAGCATAATGTCAGGCATAGTATGATGACTGCCTCACATGAAGCTGTTTTAATTTTTTTAACTATATCACTGCTAAAAACATCAGGCTATTTTTAGTACCCATTTGATTTTAAGTTATATATTTTTATATTTTAGAAATATCTCTGAATCGCGTTATGAATGACATAAAGACTAGGGGCCTGTCGAACTTGGCCGATCATCACAAGAAAAAGTAGATTAGCGTTATCTCCGACAGAATCCTAAGCAAAAATAACCAAAAAAACGCAGTTTACATTATTAATCAGGTACTTTAAGCTTGTTGTTCAAAACCCATTGACTAAGCTAATTTACCAAGTCATTAATCTCTTAGTCTTGCTTTATATGAGGAGCGGGGGGGGGGGGAGCTAGACTTTTTTGCTGTCTTCTAATAAACAGAGCACTGACGAGGATTTTGATTCACTCTAATCATAGAAGGCTCTTTAAGCAAAAAAATTCGCCATCGGTAGCGGCCGTCTATGATGTTAATTAAACCAACCCAATTTGGTCATAAACACGCATTAAGGTCTAGCCCTTGATGCGATACTCAGCAGATCTTGCATGTGCCGTCAACCCTTCACCTCTGGCAAGAATTGATGCTATTGGGCCTAGATCCGAAGCGCTTTGCTCACTAAAATGCACCAGCGATGAGCGTTTTTGGAAATCATAAACCCCTAGAGGAGATGAAAACCTAGCCGTTCCAGAAGTGGGCAGTACATGGTTCGGCCCAGCACAGTAATCGCCGAGAGCTTCAGCCGTATATCGCCCCATAAAGATAGCCCCTGCATGGCGGATAGAATCAACTAAGGCATTGGGGTCGGCAACAGACAATTCTAAGTGTTCAGGGGCCACCAAATTACTTATTTCTACAGCATGTGCAAGATCTTTAACAAGGATGAAGGCCGCGCGCTCATTGATAGACTGAGTAATAATGGCATCTCGTTCTAAACTGGGTAGCAATCTTTGCATTGATTCAGCTACTTGATCCATATACTGAGCATCCGGGCAGACTAAAATAGCTTGCGCTTGCTCGTCGTGCTCCGCCTGAGAAAATAGATCCATGGCTAACCAATCAGGGTTAGTTTTACCATCGGCGATAATCAGAATTTCCGAAGGCCCGGCAATCATATCGATACCTACCACGCCAAATACTGCCTTTTTTGCAGTCGCCACATAAATATTGCCAGGGCCGGTTATCTTATCAACCTTGGGAATAGTTTCTGTACCATAAGCTAATGCGCCGACGGCCTGCGCACCACCGACAGTAAATACCTTATCGACACCAGCGATCGCTGCCGCCGCCAATACTAAATTGTTAACCTCACCTCTAGGTGTCGGGACGACCATGATGATCTCTCCTACCCCCGCCACTTTAGCAGGGATAGCATTCATCAGTACCGAGGAGGGATAAGCCGCTTTGCCGCCGGGCACATAAATACCCACTTTATCTAAAGGCGTCACTTTCTGACCTAGCACTGTGCCATCGTCGTCTGTGTATTGCCAAGAGTGATCAGCTTGCTTTTCATGAAAGCGTCTAATTCGCTGTGCAGCTTGCACTAAAGCCTCTCGCTGGGCCTCTGTAATCAACGTGAGCGCATGATTTAGCTGATCATTGCTCAGTTGTAATTGTTTGACATTATCGACATTAGTGTAATCAAATTGATTGGTATAATCGACTAATGCACTGTCGCCTCGGCGCCGCACATCTGCAAGAATATCATCGACGGTTTTGTTGACGCTGGCATTCGATACAGAATCCCACGCCAAAAGTTTTTGCAAACTTTCAGAAAAGTCGGTCGCCGTGGCATCTAGACGCCGAATCGATAATGTTAAATGACTACTCATTCGCCAAGCACCCCAGCTTTAATGGCGCTATCTGTCTCACGCTTGTGCTCAACAGCTTTGGACAGCATTTCAAGGATAGGTTGAATCTGGCGATATTTGAGCTTCATCGGCGCTTGACCCACCACCAATCGAGAACTGACATTGGCTATAAAATCCATTGGTTCAAGCCCGTTTGCTATCAAGGTATTACCTGTGTCAACAATATCCACAATCCTATCAGCAAGGCCCATAATGGGAGCTAATTCCATTGCGCCATAAAGTTTAATCACATCTATTTGCTGACCTTGACTGGCAAAATAGTGCTTGGCAACATTGACGAATTTAGTGGCAACTCGCATCCGACCATCAACATCACAGGCATTCTTCATCCCGGCAACCATTAACTTACATTTTGCAATTTCTAAATCTAGCGGTTCATAAAGCCCTTTACCACCGTGCTCCATTAGCACATCCTTACCGGCAATACCCATATCAGCGCCACCATATTCTACATAAGTAGGCACATCGGTGGCACGAATGATGACCAGTTTAATATTGGTATGATTAGTATCGAAAATAAGTTTGCGTGAACTGAAGATATCCTCAGTAGGAATGATATCTGCGAGTTCCAATAAAGGAAGTGTCTCTTTCAATATACGCCCTTTAGACAGCGCTATTGTCAGTTGCTCTTTTTTCATGATTTACCTAAAAATACCAATACTATATTAACCAGCAGAACCACAGTGCTAAGTAGCAAAGGCTCAACTAAAACTAATGACTCGAACTGATTCGAGTGATTTTACCGCCAATGCCCTGAAATTTTTCTTCTATATTTTCATAGCCGCGGTCAATGTGATAAATACGATCAATGCTGGTCTCGCCCTCTACGACAAGCGCAAGCATCACTAAACTGGCTGATGCCCGCAAATCCGTCGCCATCACTGGGGCACCCCGCAATCCTAAGCTACCTTCAATGGTCGCAGTGTTACCATCGATTAAAATTTTTCCACCCATGCGAATCATCTCTTGCATGTGCATAAAACGGTTTTCAAAAATGGTTTCCTTAACATGACTAATACCTTCAGCAACACAATTCATGGCGGCAAACTGCGCCTGCATGTCGGTTGGAAAAGCGGGATAAGGTGCCGTGGTAATGTTCACAGCTTTTGGACGACGACCCTGCATGTCAATAGTGATCCAGTCATCACCTATCTCAATACTTGCTCCGGCCTCAATCAATTTTTGCAGCACCGCTTCTTGAATATCAGGTCTTGTTGCTGTGGTTGTGATTTTACCCCCAGACATCGCCGCCGCGACCAAGAATGTGCCCGTTTCTATGCGATCAGGCACTACATAGTGCTGCGCACTGTGTAAAGCATCGACACCATTGATGACCAAAGTATCAGATCCCACGCCTGTAATGTCAGCACCCATGCTAATTAAACATTCAGCCAAATCAGTGACTTCAGGCTCTTTTGCGGCATTTTCTATAATCGTTTGGCCCTCTGCTAATGCAGCCGCCATCAAAATATTTTCTGTCCCTGTCACAGTCACAGTGTCAAAGAAAATTTTAGCGCCTTTTAAACGTCCATCGACCTTAGCTCGAATATAACCTTGCTCTACTACAATATTTGCACCCATCGCCTGGAGACCACGAATATGCAAGTCAACAGGCCGACTGCCAATTGCACAACCACCGGGAAGGGAGACTTCTGCCGCACCAAAATGGGCCAATAATGGACCTAATACCAGAATAGAGGCACGCATGGTTTTTACTAGGTCATAAGGTGCTTTATAGCAGGCGATATCGCTACTGTTTATGATCACTTGCCGATCGCCTGAGCGCGCAACTTTAACACCCATGCTTTCAATTAACTTGAGCATAGTATTAACATCCTGCAGTGCAGGCATATTGTCTATGGTCAGCGAGCCTTTGACCAAAAGCGCCGCGGCAATTATTGGCAGTGCTGCATTCTTAGCACCCGATACACGTACTTCACCTCGAAGACACTTTCCACCTTCGATCAAAAATTTGTCCATAACAGTTTGCCTTTAATCTTGAATTTTTTGCCATTGCGCAGGAGTGTAAGCCTTTATAGTGAGGGCATGAATACTGCCATCTGCAATCTGTTGATTAACACATTGATAAACTAGTTGCTGGCGCTTGACAGGTAATAATCCACTAAACACATCACTGATCACTGTTACCTCGAAATTACAACCTTCACCAGCGGTGATAACGTTAGATTCAGACATTTGAGATTCAATAATATGTTTTACTTCTGCGGCTTGCATTTAATGCTCCAAGTTAAAAAAATAATTCCTGTAACCTATCAAGTCCAGCCTCGCTATACACGTCATGGAGTAAACCAAGACCGAACGTCAGTCTAAATATTTGAGGATATGAATACAGATTAAAAAAGAAACCTGATGATAACCAAATTCGTAAAAAAAGGCGATGCGCGGTAAGAATTTATTGAATATAAATGGCGTATTAAGCCTAATTCTAATAGTGCAACGCACCTGGCAATAAAGCCCGCTAAAAATCACTCACTATCGAGAGCAATAGAGAGGGATCCTTGCCATATCATTGCGCTCGCTGCTTTATGCAAAAGTTTGCATTAGCCTAGATTCGGTAGTAAGGCGCGAAAGCGAGGTAAGATCTTGGTGTGCAGTGCAAACCAGAAAATGTCGTAGTCACCTTATTGGTGATTAGACCTTTTTCTAGTTTTCTAGGTGCATCAAAAGTTTGTGCTTACTTTAGTGATTCGACTACCGAATTTAGGATTAGTATAAGTTGCTTTGTATATAGGCAACGGCAGCATTTTTAACAACAAAAACGACCGCCGTTTAATTAGCCTTGGAAAATAATTCGGCAATTCCGACAGATTCAGCAATGGCAAGGATTGCTTGCGGCACGTGCTGATAACTGACGGTGGCCTTTTTAGCGACTAAGCGCTCTATACTAAGACACAGCGCCAATGAAGCCGTATCTGCTTTTGTGACAGCCGATAAATCGACTAAAACAGTATCAGTAGCGCCCAGCAAATCATTTTTCAATTGCTGCTGCAGTCTTTGTACCGTGGAAAATGATAACTCTCCACTGATTGTTAGCACTTGATCTACATAACTTAATTGAGCACTCATAACATCCTTAAGATTATTTTCATAAAAAACAGTTTAGACCTTCACTATCAATAGAACTTAGCAAGGATTACCTGACGTCGAGCTCGCCTTATTTCTTGCCCATGAGATCTGCCCATTCTTGAATGGCAAGCCCTAGATCGCCTTTACTTTTTTGCGCGACTTTTGCAAACTGGTTTTTAAAGGTAACTCTCAAGTTAAATCCATCGAGAACCACGTTGACCAATTGCCATTTACCGGCTTTCTTTAGCATATAGTTAACCATACTATATGATTTACCGTCGGAGGAAATCACCTTAACTACTACTTTTTGCTTATCAGGTTTAGGGCTTTCACGGCGAGGTTTAACCAGCTCGTAGTTATCTATGTTAAAGCTCACTAAGGTTTTTCCGTAAGTCTTGAGCAAGGTTCTTTTAAAGACTATCGCAAAATCTATTTTTTGTTGATCCGTTGCGGTACGAAAATACTTGCCCATGACTTTTTTAGCAATGTACGGATAGTCGACTTTATCATTGGTTATTAATTCTAATTCTTGATACAAAGGCTCTAAATCTGCATCAACATGGCCACGATAAGGCGACAGCTTACTCAGCATTTGCTCGATCGTTTTGTCAACTTCGATCGCCGCTTCTTGCCATGAAGCCATTACTGAAGTACTCAAACTCAAGCTTAATAAGAAGCTGCATAATATGTTTTTTATTTTCATTATCACTCTACTTGGAATAATTATTGAAATTGATTTAAATCGACAAGCCAGTTAGTCACTGACTTTATCGAATAAAAATTGACCAATTAAATCCTCTAACACTAGTGCAGATTGACTATCTTCAATGACACTACCTTCAATCAAAAAGTCTTCTTCAGCACCTACCGAAAGACCAATATACTTACCACCCAACAAACCTGAGGTTAATATTTGCACCGAGCTATCACTGCTTAAAAAGTCTATATCAGAAAAAATTTCCATTTCAACTACGGCTAAAAGCATCTGTGGATCTAATTTAATATCAGACACTTGGCCTATTTGAACACCTGCCAAGGTCACTTCAGCCTTATTTGATAACCCGCCAATATTATCAAAGTGCGCATATATTTTATAAGTAGCGCTATTAGCACCAGACAAACCACTGACAGAAAAGGCCAGCAATCCTGCTGCCAACAAACCACCGACCAAGAACAAACCTACCAAAATTTCTATCGTGCGTGTGCGCATATTAAATATCTCCAAACATTAAAGCAGTTAACACGAAATCCAACGCCAATATTAAAAGTGACGAATAAACAACCGTGCGAGTCGTAGATTGAGCGATACCTTCAGAGGTTGGTATCGATTCTAGCCCTTGGTATACAGCGACCCAAGTAACAGCCAGTCCAAACACTACTGCTTTGATAACACCATTTAAAATATCATCGTGAAAATCCACAGCCGATTGCATTACCGACCAAAAAGAACCGCTATAGACACCCAACCATTCGATGCTGACTAAAGCCCCACCATAGATACCGACGATGGCAAAGATCATTGAAAGCACGGGCATTGATATAAAACCTGCCCAGAGTCTTGGCGCTATAATTCTTCGCAGTGGATCAACCCCTATCATTTCTAATGAGGCGAGTTGCTCAGTCGCTTTCATCAAGCCAATCTCAGCTGTCAATGCAGAGCCTGCCCTTCCGGCAAACAGCAGCGCAGTGACCACAGGTGCAAGCTCTCTGACGAGAGACAAAGCAACCATCTGACCGACTGAATCTTCAGAGCCAAAATCAACTAGTATTGTATAGCCCTGCAGACCTAACACCATGCCGATAAACAATCCAGATACGGCGATAATTAACAGAGATTTCACCCCAATATTGTATAATTGCACAATAATAAGGGGAATGCTGGTTTTTGGCTGAGGCCATACACACAAAGCGTGGAACATCATAATAGACGCTCTACCAAAGCCTGCTACTTTAGATATGGCGCTGTGGCCTATTGTCGCTAAAAAGTTTAACATAAGTGCTCCCTTT
Source organism: Gammaproteobacteria bacterium (assembly GCA_034111875.1). Taxonomy (GTDB): domain Bacteria; phylum Pseudomonadota; class Gammaproteobacteria; order Pseudomonadales; family Balneatricaceae; genus Rs1. The sequence continues at coordinate 30,784 of JAWUWK010000093.1, read as the reverse complement.
ATCTGTCTTTCGACATCAGCTGCTCTAATAAATCGACAGCAGGATAGTGGAAGGGAACTGGACCATCGGGATTACCATTGATAAATTGTTGAACTTCTTTACTGCTTGACTGCTTGATTTGTTCAGCAGTGCCCTGGCCTATCATTTTCCCATCGGCCATTATAAAAATATAGTCAGCGATGCTTAATGTTTCTTGAATATCGTGTGAAATAATCAAACTCGTATGTCCTAGGGATTGATTTAGCTTTTTGATCAGCGAAACTAATACGCCCATACCGATAGGATCTTGCCCGGCAAAAGGTTCGTCATACATGACTATTTCAGGGTCTAACGCTATCGCCCTAGCCAAGGCAACTCTGCGCGCCATTCCCCCTGAAAGCTCAGTAGGCATAAGTTCAACAGCACCGCGCAAACCTACCGCCTGTAATTTTAACAGTACAATATCGCGTATCAGCTGTGCATCTAAATCAGTATTCACCTGCAGTGGAAAAGCCACATTCTGATACACGCTCATGTCAGAAAATAGGGCGCCACTTTGAAATAACATGCCCATTTTTTTTCGCATAGAAAACAGATCTTTTCGCGCCAGATCATGAACACAAGCACCATCAACCTTTACCGAACCTGCATCGGGTTGCAGCTGTCCACCGATCATTTTTAGCAAAGTGGTTTTACCTGAACCTGAAGGCCCCATTATGGCGGTAATTTTGCCTTTTGGCACACAGACATTAATGTCCTTAAATATTTCTCGCAAACCACGCTTGAATTTTAAATGACGTATTTCGATTATACAGTTTTGCTGCAACTCATATTTCTCCACTTAGCCCAGTCATAAACAACCCATCAAAGCTACCCGCTCTATTCACGCTATCTTTTGCCAAAGAAATTTCAAAACCAGCAATCAAGTTAAGATGTAATTAACCGTCAAAAGTTCTCAACATAGCGATAATAACTTTAAAATGTTTAACTTAACTCTTAGTCGTAACTATTCATCAGGCAGTTAGCTGCTTGCAACAAACCTGATACTAGCCAAAAAGCGCGCAATTATAGCACCTGCATACTGAATTAAACAGTAACCTCTAAATTAAAATTGTGCGCGGCGCGGTTTTAACTTGCACCTAAGTCCAGTTCTGTTTTAATAGCCCCTTTGACAGTTTAGAGTACTAAAATCAAACTATGCTATATCCTATTATAAGTCTTATTATCGGTTTAATTGTTCTTGTTTGGAGCGCAGATAAATTTGTTTTTGGCGCTGCTTCAACTGCCAAAAATTTCGGAATGTCGCCGTTACTTATTGGTCTAACCATTGTTTCATTTGGTACCTCAGCACCTGAAATATTAGTTTCCATCATGGCCACTCTTGATAATTCAGGCACCTTAGCGATAGGCAACGCCATAGGCTCCAATATCGCAAATATTGCTCTCGTTCTTGGTACAACAGCATTAATTGCCCCATTACCGGTCAAAAACACTGTCCGCTCTAAAGAACTGCCTTTAATGTTGGCAGTCACTGTTATTGCCGGTGCAGTACTTTTTAATTTACGTCTAGATTTAGTCGACAGCATTATCTTGTTCGTCGCCTTAATAGTTTCTCTTATTGTGTTCTCGCGTTTTCAACAAGAAACCCATGCCCACGAAGATGACGAAATCCCCAATATGAGTACCTTGGTGAGTGTTTTTTGGTTTGTCATTGGTTTGGTATTGCTCGTTGCAAGCTCTAAAGCATTGGTGTGGGGCGCAACTGAAATTGCTGTATCCCTCGGGGTTTCGGATTTAATCATTGGCCTTACTATCGTTGCAATAGGCACCAGTTTACCGGAGTTAGCCGCGTCTATTACCAGCGCGCTTAAAGGTCACCACGATATCGCAATCGGAAATGTCATAGGTTCCAATATTTTCAATCTAGGTGCTGTTATGGCAATACCTGGACTCGCCAGCACTATTGAATTGGACGCTGAAGTATTCAATCGTGATTATCTACTCATGCTAGCGTTGAGTGTTTTACTGATGACTTTTTGTTACCTACGAAAACCTGCGGCAATAAAACGGCCAGAAGGGAGTATTTTAATCGCTATTTATGCAGGCTATATGCTAATTTTATACTTTACTTCTGCTTAATTACGCCGACTAAACAGCCGTCAAATGGAACCTTTTCATGCCTAAAAATGCGCTTTTTTTAACCTCTGCCAAAAGAACCATAGAGATAGAAGCCAAAGCGGTAAATAACCTCTTAACATTACTCGACCACAATTTTGAGTCCAGTTGCCAAGCCATGCTAGATTGCCAAGGCAGGGTTATTGTAACTGGGATGGGCAAATCAGGCCATATAGGCAATAAAATTGCCGCTACATTAGCCAGTACTGGCACCCCGGCTTTTTTTGTGCATCCTGCAGAAGCTAGCCATGGAGATATGGGGATGATCACCGATAAAGACATTGTTCTGGCTCTGTCTAACTCCGGTGAAGCAGCGGAAATAAAAGCGATATTACCGTTAATAAAACGCATGGGGATCAAGCTGATCAGCATTACGTCCAAACCAGACTCAACATTGGCGGGTCTGGCTGACTTCAATTTAAATACCGGCGTTGACATTGAAGCTTGCCCACTCAACTTAGCACCTACTTCGAGCACGACTGCGCAACTCGCCATGGGAGATGCACTGGCTCTAGCAATATTAGAAGCTAAAGGGTTTAATGCCCAAGATTTTGCTTTCTCTCATCCAGGTGGCAGCCTCGGCAGAAAACTTCTATTAAAAGTTGAAGATGTAATGCACCGAGGGGAATCTATTCCCAAAGTGTTATCTAATACATTACTGATGAACGCATTAATGGAAGTTAGCCAAAAAAGATTGGGTATGACCACAATAATAGATGAAAATGGCACCCTACTGGGCATTTTTACCGATGGCGATCTTCGCAGAGCACTGGACAGTGATATTGATCTTAAAAGTGCCACGATTGACGCAGTGATGACCACCAATGTCACACTCGTCAGTGCAGACCTATTAGCCGCAGAAGCATTGCTAATAATGCAAAACAAATGCATAGGTCAATTAGTCATTACCGATAGTCTGAACCAGCCTATCGGCGCCTTAAACATGCAAGATATGCTAAGTGCTGGGGTATTATAATGAAGCGAATAACGGATAAAAATCTAAAAGTTAAGGCATCCCAAGTCAAATTAGCGGTGTTTGATGTAGACGGTATTATGACCGACGGCAGCTTACATATGCTAAGTGATGGCAGCGAGATCAAAACCTTTAATAGCCTCGATGGTTTAGGCCTTAAACTGCTACACAAACACAACATAAAAACGGCTATTATTACCGGTCGCTCTTCAGCCCAAGTCACGCAAAGAGCCAATGCCCTTGGAGTTGACTACCTATTACAAGCAAGAGACGACAAATTAATTGCTCTAAAAGAAATTTGTCACACCTATGGTTTTACCCTTGAAGAATGCGCTTATATTGGTGATGATCTTCCTGATTTAGCCGCCATCAGAGCCGTTGCTTTAGGTGCGACAGTACCCAACGGCCATCCTCTGCTAATTCAACATGCAGATTGGTGCACCGATAGAGCTGGGGGGAAAGGCGCTACTAGAGAGTTTTGCGAAGCTATCCTTGAGGCAAAAAACCTGATTGACGCCACTTATCAAGAGTTCCTATAAAATGAATATAGCGCGACGTGAAATACGCTTATTCTTTGCATTTGGCTTAATCACAGCCGCGGTATTGGCTTGGAACGCCTTTGACAATAACCAACAAAATAGCCAACATCTTTCGGTTAGTACACAATCTGACATGGATTTTTTTATTATTGATGCTGTTTTTACCTCTTATGATCTGGCGGGCAACTTATCTCAGACAGCCACGGCCAAAAAAGTTGAACACTTTAAACAAAAGCAACACAGTCTTTTAGACAATCCTATTTTTCGTACCTTTGACCATCAGCAACTACTAGCAAAGATTAGCAGTAACACCGCCATAGCAGAAGACCGAGATGGGATTATAACTTTTAGTCAATCAGTAAATGCCACTGGATTTAAAAAAGGCGATGTAGACGCGGTTCTTAAAACCGACGTCCTAGAGTACAATCACACCAATAACAGCATTTCGACTGACGAAGACGTTGAATTTACAGATTTTTTAGGTAATATCATTTCGGCTACGGGCTTGTTTAGTGATCTTACTTTACGCACTATTAATTTAAAAACTAACGTTAAAGGGACATTTAATGCCAAATAAAATGCAACCTAACCAACATAAAAATCGAGTCTGGTGCGTCTACTTACAACTAAATAATGCAGCCTCTGAATTCACTAAATTAATGGCCTTGGTGCTACTAGGCAGTTTTTCTTTAACCGCATTAGCGTTACCTGAAGACAAGAATCAACCTATAGATGTTGTTGCAGGCAATGCCAAAGTAGATGATAAAAGTGGTATCACAACGCTTACCAGTGCAGTCAAAGTAGTACAGGGCAGTATGACGATAACCGCTGACAAACTGGTCATATACCGCGACAAGAATGGCGATATAAGCAAAATGATAGCCACCGGAAAACCTGCTCATTTCATACAACAACAACAACAAAATCAACCTTTTACAAAAGCTTGGGGCACTAGAATGGATTACTCTATAATCAAGCAAACAGTGACTATCACCGGTAACGCACGTGTTGAGCAACTGAGTGATAAATTTACCGGCGAGAAAGTCACCTATCACATGGAAAAAGCAATAGTAGAAGCGATGGGTGGCAAGCAGCAGGTTAAAATGATCATCCAGCCAAAAGGCAAAAAGTAGTTTATGAAGTTATCGGCTAATAATTTGGCAAAAGCTTACAAAAGACGGCCTGTGGTAAAGGATGTGAGCATAGAAATATCCAGCGGTGAGGTGGTAGGTTTACTTGGCCCAAACGGCGCGGGTAAGACCACCTGTTTTTATATGATCGTTGGCCTGATCAACGCAGACCAAGGTCAAATCACCTTAGCCGGTCAAGACATCACGTTTCTTCCAATGCACCAAAGAGCCAGGCAAGGTATTGGCTATCTTCCACAAGAACCTTCTATTTTTCGCAAGCTAAGTGTTGAAAACAACCTTTTAGGCATTTTAGAAATGCGCAAAGAGCTAACCAGAGGGCAGCAGAAAAAAAATATGGAATCACTATTGGAAGAGTTTCATATTACGCACATTCGCAAGAGCATGGGCATGAGCCTTTCAGGCGGCGAGCGCAGAAGAGTAGAAATTGCCAGAGCCTTGGCAACTGAGCCTAAATTCATTCTGCTAGACGAGCCTTTTGCCGGCGTAGATCCTATTTCAGTAAACGATATTAAACAAACCATACTGCACCTACAAAGCAAAGGTATCGGCATTCTTATTACAGACCACAATGTCAGAGAGACATTAGATATTTGTGAAAAAGCCTACATTGTCAATGATGGCTTTATTCTAGCCTCAGGTACGCCAGCTGAAATATTGAATAACGAACAGGTAAAAGCGGCATATTTAGGCGATAAATTTTCCCTGTAAATAAGATAAATTTCATTGCATCCAAAGCATTTTAGAGTATCGTTATAGCTTATATGAAACAATCTTTAGAGTTAAAAATTGGGCAGCATTTGTCCATGACACCCCAATTGCAGCAAGCCATCCGACTGCTGCAAATCTCATCACTTGATCTGCAACAAGAAGTACAAGAAGCACTTGATAGCAACCCTTTATTAGAATCCGCAGACGATGAGCCTACAATAGATTCTTCTATTCAATCTTTGGACGATAAAGAGCGCGAGCAAATTCAACAATCGCCAGGCGAAGGTTCGTCACAAGACAGCGACATTAAAAACAGCGAGTCTGAGCTTTCCGCTACCGATGATACCGCCCAAGAATGGAATAATGACATCCCTGTTGAACTATCAACTGATAGTAATTGGGAAGACACTTTCCAACATGGACCTAGCACGAGTAACCAATCTGATTTGTCCAGCATGGAGTCCAATGATACCAACGAGGATACATTGCAAGATCACCTCAATTGGCAGTTGAATTTAACCCCTATGAGCGATGTAGACCAAACCATTGCTTTGAATATTATCGATGGCATTGACTCTGATGGTTATTTGCGAATTGACCTTGATGATATCTACCAACAGTTCCGCTTGAGCGAAAACCCACTACTGCTAGAAATTGAATTTGATGAAATAGAAGTAGTTCTCAGACGCATTCAACAATTCGAACCCACTGGTGTCGGGGCCCGTGATCTAAGCGAATGCCTGTGTATTCAACTTAACCAATTATCAGCCGATACCGCTTATTTAGAAAGTGCCAAGAAAATAGTTTTGCAATACATTCAGTTGCTAGGTAGTCATGATTACCGCACATTAATGCGCAAGGCTCAGTTAAACGAAACTCAGTTACAAAAAGCCATCTCCCTGATTCAAACCTTAAACCCACAACCTGGGTCCAGTATCACTCCCAACACAGCGCAATACATAATACCGGATGTGTTTGTTGAAAAAATAAACGGCTATTGGCAAGTGCGACTCAATGCCGATAACAAAGTAAACCTTAATATTAATAATACTTATGCTAGTCTTATTAAGCGTGCCGACAATAGCAATGACAATAATTATTTAAAAAATCATCTACAGGAAGCCCGTTGGCTGATTAAAAGCATTCAGAGTCGTTACGACACCTTACTTAAAGTTGCTCAGCAGATTTTAGAACGACAGTTAGACTTTTTCGAATATGGCGAATTGGCGATGAAACCCTTGGTCTTACAAGATATAGCTGAAGCAGTAGAAATGCACGAATCAACAATTTCGCGCGCTACCACGCAAAAGTATATGCATACCCCTAACGGAATATTTGAGCTTAAATACTTTTTTTCCAGCCACGTCAGTACCAGCAATGGTGGAGTGGCATCCTCTACCGCTATTAGAGCACTGATCAAAAAAATTCTCGAAACAGAAAACCCAGTGAAGCCATTAAGTGACAACAAGATCGCGAAATTACTTGAATCTGAAGGCATAAATGTCGCGAGACGCACCATTGCAAAATACCGCGAATCTATGGGCATAGCCCCATCGAACGAAAGAAAGCGCTTATTATAGCGTGCAAAAACACCGTAAATCAGGAGAGTTTTATGCAAATTAACGTTACTGGACACCATGTTGATCTAACAGCAGCATTAAATGAATACGTACATACTAAAGCCCAAAAGCTAGAGAAACACTTCGACAACATAACTAACGTACAAGTGACACTTAGTGTAGAGAAAACTAGACATAAAGCTGAGGCGACGCTGCATTTATCAGGTAAAGAAATTTTCGCTTCTGATGAGCAAGACCACATGTATGCGGCCATCGACGGACTCTCTGACAAACTTGACCGTCAGATTATCCGCCATAAAGAAAAACTTAAAAGTCACAAATAACTGAATCCTTACTATTATGTCAATAAAGAACTTACTCTCCGCCGATTTTATTATCCACGACCTGAAGGTGGGGAGTAAAAAAAGGGTCATGGATCACATCAGTGCAATTATAAGTGATGGCGTTGATAACACAGATTACGACACTATTTTTAGCGGCCTAATTGAACGCGAAAGGTTAGGCAGCACCGGCATTGGAGAGGGAGTCGCTATTCCTCACTGTCGTCTGGATGATATTGAGGACGCCGTCGGAGTGTTTTTCAAACTCAGCCAAGCGGTTGATTTTGACGCGATAGACAAACAACCTGTGGATTTGATTTTCGCCTTAGTTGTTCCTTCAAATAGTTGTGATGAGCATTTAAATACATTGGCACAACTGGCAGAAATGTTTAGCCAAGAGGACAACAGGAATAGATTGCGTAAATGCACCAATGCTGAAGAACTCTATCAAATGCTACTTAAGCAAAGTGACCAGTGATCTGACATAACAGGGACCTCGTCTTAGGGATATAAAGTTGAAACTTATTATTATTAGTGGCAGATCAGGATCAGGCAAAAGTACCGCTATCCAAGTGTTGGAAGACATAGGCTATTATTGTATTGATAACCTGCCTGCAGCATTGCTACCTGAGACGATAAAATACCTGCAAAATAATCGTATCAACACAAGCGTTTTACTTGACAGCGCCACTGAAAGTCGATCGAGTACAGTTGATGCCGATACGGCTGATCGCAAAATAGCCCTTTGTATTGATGCCCGAAATCCAGTGCAACATTTAGAGAGGCTACCCGCTATTATCTCTAAGCTCAAACAAGGTACAGATAAATTTGATATAGACTTTATTTTTTTGGATGCCAGCGATGAAATTCTGATTCAACGATACAGCGCCACCAGAAGAAGACACCCCATGGCCGACCAAGTTCAGGGGCTTAAATCCTCAATAGAGTATGAAAATTCTGTATTAGCCCCTATTGCGTATTTAGCGTCAATAAGAATAGACACTACCCATTTATCTCTCTATGAATTACGTGATGTCATAAAATATCGAGTCGCAGAGCGCACTGAACAGAATTTATCGCTACAATTTAGGTCTTTCGGTTTTAAACACGGTGTGCCACTAGATGCTGATATAGTTTATGATTTAAGAATTTTACCCAACCCCTATTGGATAGCTGAATTACGCTCTTTTAATGGCACCCAAGCACCGGTGATTGCATTTCTAGAACAGCAGCAATTAGTCATTGAAATGTTATTAGATATCACCAGCTATATAGAAAAGTGGCTACCAGAATTTCAAGCCAACAACCGCAGTTATGTAACCGTCGCGCTGGGCTGTACTGGTGGTCAGCATCGTTCAGTCTATCTAGCTGATCAACTGCACAAACATTTTTTGCCAATACTGGATAATGTATCTATTTACCATCGCGAAATAAAACGCTAGATACTCATTTAAAGGCTATACTTAATCACTTATATAGGAAGTTTCGCATGCCAAGTGTCAATATAGAAATTATTAATAAACTCGGCTTACATGCAAGAGCTGCTTCCAAATTAGTCTCAGTGACCAGTAAATTTTCTTCGGATATCTCTATTACCAAAGGAGACAAAATTGTCGATGCTAAAAGCATTATGTCAGTCATGATGCTGGCGGCAACAAAGGGAACTAATTTACAGATAGAGACTAAAGGTGAGGACCAAAACCAAGCAATGGAAGCCATCACATTTTTGATTAACAATAAATTTGATGAGGAAGAATAGGTAACAGCTTCAATATTTTGCTATTATTTTATCTATTCATTGAGTTATTAAATGCATGAATCATCTTGGATCAGTATCTGAATTAGACAAGCTATCATCAGCGCTAGAAAGCGGAGCCTTTCAGCAGATCCGCTTTACGCTTAACAATACCCTGCAGAGTGTTGAAGTCGCACACTTATTGGAAAAGTCCCCACCTAAAGAGCGCAAAATACTCTGGCAATTGATTCAACGAGAAAACCAAGGCGCTGTCCTCCAACATTTATCTGACGATATTCAAGGCGACATACTATCGCGCATGGACAACAGCCAGATGTTGGCGATAGCAGACTCTCTAGATACTGATGACTTAGCAGATTTACTGCAACAACTCCCCAATACAGTGATGCGTGAACTACTCAAAGTCATGGATAAACAAAACCGTGAAAGAGTAGAGCAAGTTCTCTCCTACCCAGAAGATACTGCTGGGGGGTTAATGAATACCGATACTGTGACTATTAGACCCGATATAACGGTCGAAACAGTATTGCGATACATTAGACGTCACGATGAAATACCTGAAATGACTGACAGCCTGTTTGTGATCAGTCGGCGTAAAGAGCTCTACATAGGTATGTTACCTTTAATCAAGTTACTGGTGACTGACCCGGATATTACTGTTCGCGAGATAATGGTGACCGAAATAGAGCCTATACCTGCTAGCATGCTAGATCATGAAGTGGCTCTGCTCTTTGAGCAACATGATTTTGTCTCTGCACCAGTGGTTGATGACGACGGTAAATTACTCGGGCGTATCACTATTGATGATGTGGTTGATGTTATTCGCGAAGATGCAGATCACTCTTTAATGAGTATGGCAGGCTTAGATGACGACGAGGACACTTTTGCTCCCGTCTGGAAAACCAGTAAACGACGAGCGGTATGGCTAGGCATTAATTTAATGACCGCTTTTATTGCCTCGGCGGTGATTGGGGTTTTTCAAGACACTATCGATAAAGTAGTCGCTCTGGCTGTCCTAATGCCGATCGTCGCCTCTATGGGCGGCATCGCCGGCAGTCAGACATTGACTTTAATTATCCGTGCTCAAGCCCTTGACCAAGTCGAAAAGGCCAATGCTGCCTGGTTGATACGTCGCGAATTTTTTGTCGGTATTTTAAACGGCTTACTTTGGTCTATTGTGGTGTCGGGGGTCGCAGTGATCTGGTTTGGGGATTATACTATGGGATTAATTATTGGCTTAGCTATCATAATTAATCTTGTGGTTGGCACATGTTCTGGTACCTTACTGCCTATTATTTTGAAAGCCAGAGGAGTAGACCCCGCGCTAGCAGGTGGGGTTATATTGACAACCATCACCGATGTGATTGGCTTTTTAGCTTTTTTAGGCCTAGCAACTTATTTTTACGGATAAACAAATGAACAATGATAAATTTGACACTTTTGATGACGATGATGACGATTGGATTAGTCGCTCGTCACTTAAGCGTGATGCAGAAAATCTACAGACCTTAGGCGCCAAACTCATAGGTTTAAAGCCTAACCAGTTAGATGGCATAACAATGGATGAGACCTTGCGAGATGCAGTTGATGAGGCTAAGCGTTTAAAACCCAAGAGCGGTGCATTTAAACGCCAATGTCAATACATAGGTAAATTGATGCGTTTTGAAGACCCTGAAGCGATTGAGCTAGGGATTAATGGTTGTGATCTACAGCACGAGGAATACAACAAAATATTTCATCGCCTAGAGCGCTGGAGAGATAGGCTATTAGCCAATGACGAAGGTATGTTGGAAATTATACTCGACCAGTATCCGCAAACTGATATGCAGCATTTGCGCCAGCTTATTCGAAATACCCAAAAAGAAATTGCCAAAGCTAAGCCGCCTTTAACCGCGAAAAAGCTGTTTAAATATTTACGTGAGTTAGAAGGTTGCTAACGGACTTCTCTGTGCAGGTTGATTGACCAAGGAAGATCTAATTTTGATTTTTATGCTAGCGTTTAAAGCGCGTCTTTAGTTATTGTTGGTCGGCTCGGGCTCGGATCCACCAGTATTAGCCACCGTTACCGTCTGAATCGTTGGCTCAAACCAAGAGCCAGAAACGGAATAGCGTAACGCGGTTAGCTTCGCCAACCTCTTACCTATTAACTTGTCAACAACAAAGGCGATTCCCGCTACTTGTGGCGTGGCCAACAACAGAGCCGCAATAGGCGCATTGCTTGAAAGCGGAATAGCCACGATCATTTTTTGATCTAAGGTCTGCTGGCTAAGGTTAATACTGCCGGCCATCTCGATAGAAGCCGCGTCACCTTGTAATTTGAGTGGTTCTTGGCTGGTTGCAACGCCATTTTGCAGAGAGTACTTACCGGTCACCGAATCAAAGGCGACGCCCGACTTAAGCAAATCTGAAAAATCTAACTGCAGACGTTTAATCACTGAGTTTAAATTTAATATACCGAAAATACGTAAGAAGTTGGCAGAGGTACCGGCTTCTATAATACGTCCTTTCAACAGTTTAAAGCTTGCTCGACCATTTAAATTACCCTGCTCGAAATCCCAAGGATATCCAGACCAAGACAATTTGGCGTCTAAATCCCCTGATTTATTCTCCAACACTTGAGCGTAACCCAACTGCTTTAATGCAAAACCGAAATCGCCACCTTTGGCCTGCACATCAAAAAACGATCTAACCTCACTTTTTTGTTTAGCCCAGCCCACTTCGCCGCTAATATTAGTTGTCGCTATCTTTCCTCTAATATCACTGGCTTTGTAACCACTAATGGTCGGCGCCAAAAAGGCACTCCACTGGCCTATGTTGAGTTTATTCAAAGTTAATTGCTCAATTAACAATTCAACCTTGGGCCACTGCTGGGTATTTATGAGCTTAGTTGATTTATGCTTTGTTGCCGGCTTCATAGATAGATTGTCAGCAGGATTTATAGATAAGCTATCTAACTTTAAGCTGACCGTTTTATTTCTATTGTGAGGAATGACGACTTGCCCTGTCGCTATGCTGGTGTTAAATTTTCCGAGCCATTGCGTATTGGATTGCTGAAAACTTAGCCACGAGTTATTCAATTTACGGCCTAATAAAGTGACATTATTCAGCTTTAGCTCTACTCGCTTTAAAGAATCCATCGCACTTTGCTGACTTTGGGCAGATTTTTGAACTTTGACTTGTGGCTGTTTTACTGACAGACCTGAGAGTGATGACACTAAAACATCAAGATTTATATTCTTCAAGCTCCCCGCCAGATAAATCCCGGGATTTTTAGCAAGACTCGGTTTTGCGCCACCTAAGACAATACTGGTTGATGGCTTGGCATCTTCAGCCTTAGGTAATTCAGTTATTCCCCTGACAATATCCGCATAGTTAAAGCGCAATAGGGTTGATTTTTCTGAACTTTTGGAGACGAGTTGCAACTTTCTAGTTTGGTCTTTGGTCTTTCCCCACGGCTTAGGTAAATCAATAGTGACGCCCTCTAACTGAGAATTAACAACCAATTGATTACAAGAAGGCTGATTCGGGCATATATCTAATCGAGCATTGAACTTGGCTTTTCCACTCACGCTATCTAATTGGCTATTATTGACCTGCTTGGCTAAGTCTTTTATTTGAATACTGCTATTCAATGCAATACTTGTTTTTAGCCCCTTTTCAATAACATCAGTCACTATATTCAAAGTACTCGGGTTACCAAAACTGGTAGCTGAAATAGCATTACTTTGTAAACCGGTTTGTGAGTCAAATATTAATTTACCGTTTATATCACTCAAAGCAAGTTGGTACTGATTATCTTTTAGGTTGGCATTTTTCAGTTCACTGACCACCTTTATTACGGCCTTGCGTGGGGGTTTAGACGCTAATGAAAGGGGTATCGTCAAATTTAAGGTTGTACTGTGCCGCCCAGAGAGTTGCCAGTGCTTAATCTGCGCTGGAAAATAACTGATCGCAGACTTTTGCCCAAGCTTACTAAATAAACGTCCAATATCTCCTGTAACAGCGGATCCAACGATAAGTTCAGGCGTTTGATTCTCTTTAGTGACTAATAAATTGGCTACTTGATTACCGGCTATTTCACCCTTTTGCGAAGTGACAAGTACATCGCCATCAGTCACTGATAGATGCAAATCTTGTGCAAAGAAATTGGGCCAATTTTGATCAAACTTAATCTGCGCATTAGCAAAATTAAAGTACATTTGCACGCTGGGACTATAGGTTAACGCCGGGGCGTCTCTAAAGCCTGTACGAAGCACAAAACCAGCCTCTTCAACAGTACCTTCTAACGCTGCAGTGTTTATCCATTTCGATAGAGGTTGGCCAATCATGTTTTCAGGCAAATAGGCAAGTATGTTTTTAATCGCACTCTGGCGAGCACCAAGCATCAATATCAATTCAGTTTGCAACTTTTTATCAAACGGAATAACCAGACTAAAACGGCCATTGATAGCCATTTTATCTTTCTTTAATGAAATTAAATCAGACTTAACCAATAACTTTACATTTTCACCGGCAAGGGTTTCAACTTGCCAATTCACTTTACCTTGTGCTTGTTTATAACGCCATGGTTTGGGGAATAGCTTTGGAAATCTCATTGAAAAATCAGTTGTCTCAACATCGATTTGACCTGACAACAGCGACATTTGTAACAGTCCACTAACACCAGAAAGCGCAGGGGCACCGCTATAACTTTTCAGCGACACTTTGTTTAGATCTGCCTTGAGCAAAAAATCTTTTAAATCGCTGCTTTTCCATTCTAATACAAAATTATTTAACTCACCTTGTAAGTTAAGCTTATCAACTAAGTCCTTTAGCTTATCATTGAGCGCTGACTGCCCTGCAAGTTCTTTGGTTAATTGTGTCAAATTAATCTTAGAGATCGCAACTTTTTCAAGGTACTCGGTTTCACCCCGAAAGTAAGTTGCTGTCGCTTGAGGAATTTTTATACGGGCTTTGCCATCATACAGATCGATATCAGACAGGCGCAATAGATGTCTGTGTTGTTGTTGTTCATATGCAAAGGTTAAGTGTGAGTCGGTTAATTGAGGGTAAACCTTTTTTTCGAATTTCAGAGTATTAATTGCCAAGGTGCCGACAACATCTGACACCGCGCCGTTGTGCACTGTAGCCCATACTTGGGAATCGACAGACATCTGCTTAATCTTTACGCCTAAATCAACTAAATTCAGCTCCATTAGCTGCTCTGAAATATTCTTAAAATTTGCATGAACCTGGAAAGGTGTGCGTATGATTTGCTCGGATAATTGCTCCGCTTTAATAGCAAAACTTACTGATGAAATATCACCATAGTGTTTTAAATCAACCCTCCCAGAGAGTTGGTGCTGGTCTTTAGTATTCTCCATTAACAACAACATAGGGCCAACAGTTCTGACAGGTTTACCTTGAGGCTTTAGAATCAATTGGGATTGGGTAAACTTAACTAATGATTGCTTGGACAAGACCTTCAAAAGGCGATTCAATGCAATATTATCGGCTTCGGTTACCGCGTTTTCCCGCGGTAAATTACTAACTACTTTAGGGGAGAAAACCGTTAACCAACGGTTGCCTTCTTGTTCCGCTTGGACCGAAAATTGATCAATAGATAGTTGTCTAAAGACTGGCGCAAAAGACTTAATGCTTTGTAATAGATCTAATTCAGCCTGTATTTTAGAAATACTGATGACTCTATCCGCATAGTTATGATCAACTATGCGGATATTCGATAAAATCAATTCAGGTGAGGCCCGCTCCCACTGAGGTTGAATGTTTCCAATAGAAATTTTAGCGTTCAATTTTTCAGATAAGTATTCAGAAATTTCAACGTTATAGGCACTAATACTCGGCAGTAATAGACGTGCCGTAATTAACATAGTGGCAATCATAACGAGCAGACAGACTGAGGATATAGTAAACCAGATAGTTGTTTTTTTTATCATTGATTTACCTGTTAAAATATTGTAAATTTATGCAGATCAAGCCTTATCTGCATAAATATTCCTATTACTTACTGACAGCTTAACACAAATCTATGCAAAGCTGTGCAAGCTTAGCGCAGCACTACATCGAAGTGCTCAGGGCCATAGTGACTATCGATTTTAAATTGAATGGGTTTATTGATAAAAGACCCCAATTCTGCCAAGTGATTTGACGCCTCTTCGGTGACATATTCCACCACAGTAGAAGAGGCGAGTACTAAATACGAATCCGTATCATAGGCTCTATGCTGACGTAAAATTTCACGAAAAATTTCATAACATACCGTTTCAGGGGTTTTGACGAATCCTCTGCTTGCACACTGCGAACAGGCTTCACATAATATGTGCTCTAAGCTCTCTCGGGTTCTTTTACGCGTCATTTCAACCAACCCTAATTGGGAAACCCCGGTCACTTTGCACTTCGCATGATCTTTCTCTAACACTCTCTCTAGTGCTCTTAAAACTTGTCGTTGATGATCTTGAGATTCCATATCGATAAAATCTATGATGATAATACCGCCCAAGTTACGTAATCTTAACTGTCTACCTATTGACGTTGCGGCTTCTAAGTTGGTCTTAAAAATAGTCTCTTCTAAGTTGCGATGGCCAACAAAACCTCCTGTATTAACATCCACAGTAGTCATCGCTTCAGTTTGGTCTATAATTAAATAACCGCCTGACTTAAGATCTATTTTTCGACCCAGAGCACGCTGCATTTCCTCTTCGACATTGTATAAGTCAAATATAGGTCTTTCACCGGGATAATATTCGAGTTTATCGATTAATTCAGGCACTAAAGCGCGTGTGAAATCTTCAGCTTTATTAAAGGTCTCCCTAGAATCAATTCGAATACGTTCAATCCCTATATGCGCCATGTCTCTGAGTGCCCGCATATTAAGCGGCATGTCCTCGTAAACAACGCTGGGGGTAACAGCTTGTTTAATATCTTTCTCGATGCTTTTCCACAGACGCTTTAAAAAGCGTATATCAGACTTGAGCTCAACTTCACTGGCACCTTCTGCGACAGTGCGCAGTATATAACCACCATGTTGGAAATCATCTTCTGCTAAGGTATTGGTTAAAGTGGTACGCAACCTCTGCCGCTCTAAAGGATTCTCAATACGTTGCGATATTCCGACGTGAGTACTGTTGTGCATATACACAAGGTAGCGAGAGGGAATAGATATATGGGTGGTTAATCTCGCGCCTTTAGTCCCCATAGGATCTTTGGTTACTTGCACTAACAGGGACTGCCCTTCTTTGAGCAAATAAGCAATTGACTGCCTATTTTTGTCCTCGATAGTATTGTCTTTACAGATAACTTCATCGACATGAATAAAAGCCGCTTTTTCTAAACCTATTTCAACAAAAGCCGCTTGCATGCCGGGTAAAACTCTGACAACTTTACCTTTATATATATTACCTACAATACCCCGCTTACTCGTCCTCTCAACATAAATTTCTTGAGGCATTCCGTTTTCTATAATAGCTACACGGGTTTCCATCGGAGTAAAATTAATCAGTATTTCTTCACCAATCGTCGTTGCCACTCTCGCTTCCTTATAAATATTTATCAACTTGGACAAGTCTAAACTCACTTGAAATTATCACTATGTTGGCACTTGAGTACTATAGCTTGTCTTTAAACGTCCAATAGGGTATGCCAAACTGATCTAATAAGCCGGCGGTTTCAACCACGGGTAATCCGACTATAGCCGAATAGCTACCACGAATCTGTTTTACAAAGCGGGCGCCTTTACCTTGCACAGCATAACTTCCAGCTTTGTCTTGAGGCTCACCTGTGCGCCAATAGGCACTGCACATTTGTGGCTCTAATTCACAGAATTCAACGGCTGAGCTCACCAGAACTTGCTTAATTTTATCTCGATCCACTATCGCTACACCGGTTACTACCTCATGCCACTGCCCAGAAAGTGACATTAACATTTCAATCGCCTGCCGTTCTGATTCAGGTTTGCCTAATATTTTACCGCCAATCACAACACTCGTATCAGAACCTAACACCGCCATAGCGCCATCAGATAATTGGAATACTTTTTGGCATTTTTCCAGAGCCAGCCTGCTAACATAATCGGCGCCTGACTCTAAAGGTAATAATGACTCATCAATATCGGCACTGCAAATATCAAACGCAACACCAAGATCTGTTAGAATTTGTTTCCTTCTCGGTGATGCTGAAGCTAAAATTAAATTAGACATTGTTTGAGGCCCTCATGAAATTTTAAACGTGCGCCGCATACTGCGCAGTAAAACAAACACCCATGGCCAGAAAATGGCACTGACAACAGCGGGAATCAAAAACTCAAAACTGCCTCCTGTAGTACCTGCTATAGCCTGAAACCAATAGAAAATAAATTGGTTTAGCAATATCAATAAAAACACTACGACAGCCTGTTGCAACGGAGGATACATACGCATTCGCTTATGCATCAACAAAGTACAATAGGCAATAATAGTTAACGCAATAGCATTAATACCTAGAACTGAGCCTTTAAGCACGTCTAACATCAAGCCAATTAACCAGGCTGAGCCCACACCAAAGCGCTGTGGTAAGGCCATGATCCAATAAATGACAAATAAAGCGACAAATTCAGGCCGCCACCACTCCATAATGGTTGGCAGAGGAATTTGCGATAACATTAAGGCCACAATAAATGTTCCTAAAATGATTAACAACCCGCCAGGGCTATGCTGACTCATAAGAAAAAAGTACTCACTGGCTATCTGCGGTAGTATTAGACAACCCTACAGGAGGTATTTCTATATTGATCTCGCTACCAATCACAGTCTGGTTATTTTGCAGTATTTCAATTTCAGGAACAGTTCCCACCATAAGAACATAGCGGCTGTTATTTAATTTCGCCAGAGGTTTCGCTGTAACAATCATGAATTTACGACCGGGGTCACGCTCAACCGAGATAACTTTTGCCAAGGGGTAGCCATAGGGGAAACGGCCACCTAAAGCAGAAGTCACTAACACATCGCCTTCGCGAATATCAGCGTTATCAGGCACATGGGTTATATCCAATTCATCGTGAATACCTTTACCTAGTGCAATCGCACGCATTCCATTGCGCACGACTTCAATCGGCAGTGCATGCCGACCATCGGTCACTAGCATAGTCCTGTTAGTATAGAGCGACACTTCGACTACTTGCCCCATTACGCCTCCTGCATCTAAGACCGGTTGACCAATAAAGACACCATCTTCACTGCCTTTATCGAGGATCACTTGATGCTGAAAAGGATCCGGATTCACCCCAATTAATTCCGTTAATAATACCTTATCATCTACCCATGCACTGGCATTTAAGAGCTCACGCAAGCGAATATTCTCAGCCCGCAACACCATCATTTGCTGTACTTTTCGTTCCAGCACTATCGAGCTGGATCTCAATTGATTATTGTCTTTAATTAAAGCTGAACGCTCGACTAACACCACTGATATTTTATCGGCTATTTTGGAGGGAATGTCTACCAGCCACTGTAAGGGTGTCAACACCACCGAGACGGCTGAGCGCACAGAACGTGCGGAACCACCCTGCAAATCAGTGATCAACAAACCAATAGCGATAAGTAGCAGTAAAAAGAAACTGAGGCGGGGTAAGCCGCCTCTAAAGATAGGTTTCATTTAATCCCCTTTCGAGAAGAGGGATAAGTGAATGTTGATTAAAAATATAAACGCTGTGGACACAGATAACACCTTATAATACAACAATTAAGCATAGATCAGTCGTAGGAAAGGAGTTCAAATGCCTGCTTATCAATAAGCTCTAAGGCGCGCCCACCACCCCGGGCAACACAAGTTAAAGGATCTTCGGCGAGAATAACGGGTAAACCTGTCTCTTCACTTATTAAGTTATCAATATTACGCAACATAGAACCACCACCTGTAAGCACTATCCCTCTCTCTGCAATATCTGAGGCAAGCTCTGGAGGGCACTGTTCTAAGGCACTTTTAACGGCTTGCACTATTGCCGATAAAGGCTCTTGCAAGGCTTCAAGTATTTCGTGGGAATTAAGCGTAAAACTACGGGGAATCCCCTCAGCTAAGTTACGTCCTCTCACATCAATCTCAAGCACGTCACTGCCTTGATATGCAGTACCAATTTCTTGTTTAATTCGTTCAGCTGTCGCATCCCCAATTAAACTGCCATAGTTACGTCGCACATAAGTAACAATTGCCTCATCGAATCTATCGCCGCCGACCCGAACAGAATCAGCGTATACAATACCATTGAGGGAGATAACAGCTATTTCTGTGGTACCACCGCCAATATCAACAACCATGGAACCATTAGGTTCTTCTACGGGTAAGCCTGCACCTATTGCGGCGGCCATAGGCTCCTCAATCAAATGCACCTGGCGAGCGCCGGCACCCATCGCAGATTCTTTTATTGCGCGACGTTCAACCTGCGTCGATTTACAAGGCACACACACGAGCACTCTCGGGCTAGGTGTAAAAATTGTATTGTCATGCACTTTACTGATGAAATATTGCAGCATTTTTTCTGTCACATGAAAGTCGGCAATCACACCGTCTTTCATCGGTCGTATAGCCGTTATATTTCCCGGAGTGCGCCCAAGCATACGTTTAGCATCTGCCCCCACGGCGGCAACTGTTTTTTGATTTCCATTTTGGCGAATAGCAACAACAGATGGCTCGTCGAGTACTATTCCTTTATTGCGAACAAATATTAGCGTATTGGCCGTGCCTAGATCGATCGATAAATCACTAGAAAAAAGGCCTCGAATTTTCTTGAACATCGTAATTTGGAACCCCGAAAATAAAGGCGAATGCATCGAATTTTAAAAACATCCAACTTTAACAACGCAACGCAATTAGAGCAAGAAACAATTAGAGTATTGTGCATTTCTTTGGTAAATTTAGTCTTTTATTTACCCAGCCTAACTTGAGTGGCATTTAAGACCCTGGCATAGCCCTAAACTATCTGCTAACTCAATTTGTAAGCGGCTGTTTTCAAGCACAATGAAAGAGACTAAAACCATGGCACTAGACATATCAGATGTGGACAAAATCGCCCACCTAGCAAGAGTCAATATAGATCCAAAAGACTCCCACCAATACTTAGAAAATTTAAACAGCATTCTGGATCTTGTCGATCAAATGCAAGCGGTCGACACGACTAATGTTGAACCACTTTCTCACCCTTTAGATTCCGTACAAAGACTCAGAACAGATAGCGTAACAGAGACAAACCAACGCGAGCTTCTACAAAGTGTTGCCCCAGCAGTAGAAGACGGTCTATTTTTAGTGCCCAAAGTTATTGATTAATCGCCCACAGGATTCTTAAAATGTTTACTAAAACCATCGCCCAACTGTCCCAGGGACTGAAACAAGGCGAGTTTAGCAGTGTAGAAATCACGCGCGCCTACTTAGACAAAATTGCCCAGCAAGATTCAAAGTACAACAGCTATATCACGGTTACCGAAACCCAAGCTATGCAACAGGCAAAAGCCGCAGACTCCATAATAGCATCGGGAAAAGCAGCGCCTATGACTGGGGTCCCTATTGCACATAAAGATATTTTTTGTACTAAGGGTGTTCGAACTAGCGCCGGTTCAAAAATGCTAGACAACTTCATTGCGCCCTATGACGCGACTATAATTGAAAAATTCAATGCTATAAACAGCGTGAGCTTAGGCAAAACCAACATGGATGAGTTTGCTATGGGCTCATCAAATGAAAACAGCTATTATGGCGCTGTAACGAACCCCTGGGGTGAAAACTTAGTCCCTGGTGGCTCTTCAGGAGGCTCAGCGGCGGCTGTCGCTGCTCAACTGGCTGCTGGAGCAACAGGCACAGACACTGGCGGCTCTATTCGCCAGCCTTGCGCTCTAACTAATCTTAGCGGCATCAAGCCAACCTATGGCAGAGTATCGCGCTTTGGGATGATTGCCTTTGCCTCCTCATTAGATCAAGCGGGCCCGATTGCCAAAACAGCAGAAGATGCGGCGCTAATGCTCAATGTTATGGCCGGATTTGATCCCAAAGACAGTACTAGCTCGAGCAGAGAATGCGCGGACTTTAGCGCTAGTTTAAACCTACCATTAGCCGGTTTAAAAATTGGTCTACCTAAAGAGTTTTTCAGCACTGGGCTCAATCCCAAAATTGCCGAGAAAATACAAGCGGCACTCAAAGAATATCAAGCACTAGGCGCTGAATTAAAAGAAATCAGCTTGCCGAATACAGCACTGTCTATTCCCGCGTATTACATTATAGCGCCCGCCGAAGCCTCTTCGAACCTCTCCCGTTTCGATGGCGTCAAGTTTGGCCACCGCTGCAAAGATCCTAAAAACATAGAAGACCTTTACAAGCGAACGAGAGGCGAGGGTTGCGGCCCAGAAGTCAAACGTAGAATTCTGATCGGTACTTACGCACTTTCCGAAGGCTTTTATGATGCTTACTACAAAAAAGCGCAGCAAATCCGCCGCTTAATTCAGCAAGATTTTGTCAACGCGCTCAAGGTTGTCGACGTCATAATGAGCCCAACCACCCCTCAACCTGCATTTGCCATAGGCTCAAAAACCTCAGACCCAATCGACATGTACATGGAAGACATTTACACTTTATCACTTAATTTAGCCGGTCTGCCAGGCATGTCAATCCCCTGCGGCCAAGTCGATGACCTCCCAATCGGCTTACAAATCATAGGCAATTATTTTGCCGAAGAGCGCCTGTTGAATGTCGCTCACATGTTCCAACAAGCCACTGACTGGCATAAAAACACAGCCACTGGCTTATAAGGAGATCACTATGCAATGGGAAGCCGTTATAGGTTTAGAAATACATGCCCAGCTAGCTACTAGCAGTAAAATTTTCTCTGGGGCGAGCACGCAATTCGGAGCAGAACCAAACGTACAAGCTTGTGCCGTTGATTTAGCACTGCCCGGCACTCTACCTGTTTTCAACACTAAAGCGCTTGAAATGGCTGTGATGTTCGGCACCGCTATCAACGCTGAAATCAGTAAAACATCAGTGTTTGATCGCAAGAACTATTTTTATCCGGATTCACCTAAAGGCTATCAGACCAGTCAACTATTTTATCCTATAGTAGGCCTCGGCCAACTAGAAATCAGCTTAGGCGATAACAGCACTAGAACCATTGGCGTAACTCGTGCTCACTTGGAAGAAGATGCCGGTAAATCTCTGCACGAAAAGTTCGCCGACATGTCAGGTATAGACTTGAACCGCGCCGGAACACCCTTACTGGAGATAGTATCAGAACCCGATATGCGCAGCGCGGAAGAAGCAGTTGCTTACGCCAGAAAAATTCACTCTATAGTAACCAGTATTGGCATATGTGATGGCAACATGGCAGAGGGCTCATTTCGAGTAGACTGCAATGTATCCGTGCGTATCAAAGGCGATGACAAGCTCGGAAATCGCACTGAAACTAAAAACCTAAACTCTTTTAGATTTATCGAAAAAGCTATAACAGGCGAGATCATTCGGCAAATAGAAATTTTAGAAGATGGCGGCAATATTCCGCAAGAAACGCGGCTTTACGACGCGGACAAAGACCAAACTCGGACCATGCGCAGCAAAGAAGAAGCCAACGATTATCGTTATTTTCCCTGCCCTGACCTACTGCCGATTGTAATTGAAGACGATTACATAGAAACTATTCGTAAACGCTTACCAGAACTACCTGACGCTCGAAAACAACGTTTTAAAGACAGTTATCAACTCACTGAAAATGATGCACTAACCCTCAGCGCAAATAAACCTCAAGCGGACTATTTTGAAATTGTAGCCAAAGCGACTAATGATCCAAAAATTTCTGCTAATTGGTTACTCGGGGAAGTGGCCAAGACACTCAACTCACACGACACGCGCATAGAAGATTCTCCAATAGATGCTAACGCGCTAGCTAGCCTTCTGTCGCGCATCCAAGATAACACTGTTTCTGTGGCGGCTGCTAAACAGGTTTTTGAAGCAATGTGGAATGGTGCAGGCAGCGCTGATCAAGTGATTCAAAGCAAAGGTCTAAAGCAGATGACTGACTCAGGCTCTATTGAAGCAATCGTGCGTGAGATCGTGACCAAGAATGACGAACAAGTTCAACAATATATTGCGGCTGAAGCCGATAAACGCGGAAAAATGCTAGGCTTCTTTATGGGCCAAATCATGAAAGCCTCACAGGGAAAAGCAAATCCCGGGCAAGTACAAGCCTTGCTCAAACCTATTTTAGACGCTCTTTGCTAAGTATTACATTGCAGCTAAGATACTCTTTATTAAGCTAATAAGGAGCATGTTGGCTGCTCACCTCCTACAATAAATCACTTTTTTATCTACACTCAGTGTTTTCTGATGCTCTCCTCAATTAACTGAATATAGTGCGGCAGTAATATTTGCTTAGATCTCGTCATTAGCACACTGGCATCGACACTGGAAAATATTGCCTCAGCAGCATTTTTAGACAAGACCTGCTGCTCTTGCATCGCCTGAACAAAACGACCGATTCCTTTGGCGTCTGTGTATTCCGGTGACTGAAAACCAAACTCCATATGCAACAAACTTGCAAGACGTACAGACTCTTCTATCAAGTCGTCTTCGGGTAATTCTTTAAACTCTTGAAGCAATCTGAAAACAATATAATAACGCAACAAGTAAGGCTCAACCGTTTGCATCAAAGCGACGGACAAGGCAGTGTTACGCACAGTTAAGCATTTATCGTGCTCAATAATCAACTGCTGGTCTATTAATAGACTTCTTATATTTTTTAAAGCATGAATCACTTCTACTCCTTGCCATGGCCAAAATAATTCTTTTGCCAAATAGGGGTACACTGCTTTAATCAGCTTTGAAATAGATTGGGTCAAAGGCTTGTGGTAGCGCTTAGCCACCAACAAGTATAAACCGACTAACAAGGTTAAGTGATGTATTTGGTTGCGATAAAAGGTCATATCACAGGCCTGCTCTGTGGACAAAAAGACATCTTCGGAGTTGACTGATAACTGGTTGCGCAAGCTCGCTGCGTCTATCCACTGGGAAACATTACCTTTGGCAATACCCACAGGCGCATTGGGCATTTTTATCAGAATTGATGATAACTGATTTACCCGCTCAATTAACTGCTCTCGGGTTAAGCGCAAGCGTCTCTCTGATAGTAATACCGTGGCCAATAAAGCTGTTTCATTTACATAACACGCCGAGTTTATGCGCTCCATTACCCTCTGTGCTAGGTAGTTACTTTTAGCTTTAATATCGTCAAACTTAGAAAAATTATCATTGACTATTACAGGTTCTGCAAAGCTCACCACAGCGTCACCAAAAACACCTTTAAATACCTTTAGACTCTGCAGTAAACCGATTAAAGATTCCGGCGCTTTCTTGTTGTTTGACAACTGACTAGAGTAACTCTTTGATTCAACCAGCTTGTCGTAACTGATCCACACAGGGACCAGCGCAATGGGCTTAATGTTAATTTGCAAAGACGCTTCTAACGTCATAGCCAACATACCGCTTTTAGGAGCCAATAAACGACCTGTGCGCGAGCGCCCACCTTCAACAAAATATTCTATTGCATGGCCATTACTATGCAACTGCATGACATAACTTTTAAAGAGAGCTACATAGAGAGGATCGTCATAAAAAGAGCGGCGCATAAAAACAGCGCCACCCATTTTCAGACCACGGCCTAGAATCGCCGCATTCAAATTATCACCTGCCATAACATGGGGAATCATTAAACCTTGGCGATGCAAATTCCAAGACATCAGCACATAGTCCATATGGCTTCGATGGCAGGGTAAATAGACCAACTGATAATCTTTGGCGTACTCACGAATTTTATCCACACCTTGTATTTTTACTTGGCGATAGGTTCGCTGAAAAAACCAATTTAGCAGACCACTGGTTAGCCGGACAAAACTTGGACTAAGATTAGTTGCTATGCCCTGCAATTGCTGTTGAGCATACTTTTGCGCCTGAAAAAAATTCAGTTTCTTGTGTTCACTGTACTGTTGAATATGTAATTGTATATCGGTTTGATTAATTATTTTCGCTATTAACTCTTTGCGATTGGACAGATCGGGACCAAAAGTTGCCAGCCTTCTTTGTATAAAGTGCAGCTGCAATGTTTTAACAATCTTTACTGCATTTGACCCCGAAGGCTGTAATCCGCCTTCATGCATCATTTTTCTCAGCGAAAATGGCTGATCTAGTTGCAAAATAGTTTGTCGACCATTAACTACTAAACCGACTAATCGACCCCACCAACCTCTAGGCCCCCAGCGCTCTGAAAAAACAACCCGCCACCAAGAAGACTCTCTATTAGGCAAATTCCCATGAAAAATAGACACTGGGACAATATAAATATCCTCAGTCGCATTATTAAACTCGAGTTTTTCTAACAGTGATTCCAATCGATAAGCCAACGCCTGAGACGATTTTGGATCGGCAGATAATAAACAGCGATGTCCTACAGAACTGCCTTTTTGGAGCAGGGATAGGTTCAATAAAGCTAAGTGCTCTGAACGAGACGACTCAAGTACGTATATAGCCTCAGAGTTAATTCGCAAATGCTCATCGCCAAACACATTCGCCCTGACAAAAAGCTTATTCAGAAACTTTCCAATTAACTCCATAAAACTGGCATACCTTGAAATTTAAATTTACAATCATAACTTTTCACTCTATTTTTAATAAAATGAATCCCGACAACAAAACAAGACATAAAACCTGACGTTTTCAAAATATATTAATAGCTTTAATACAGACTAGTTGGATATTTTTTTAATATGCAAAAACATTGTGAAACCTTTACACTATGACTTCACTCAGTTATGCGACGTTAAATAAACTCAAAATCCCCAATGATAACTATCAACTGCAGTTTTTCGGTTTTCTGCGTTGCTTTACCTTCGCTAGCTACTTAGTAAAAAGGTCTCTTGTAATACAAAAAATCATGATATATCAATAATGCGGAGGAGGCGCATCATGACTTTCTATAGAATTCTGACCAGTTTGACTAAGATTAACCTTTTGATTCAAGATTTCTACCACCCTAGTCAAATCAATTAACACTTTGTCTTGTTTTGATACCACATCATTGAGCTGGTCTATCATCTGCTCTTGAAAAGCCACCCTAGACTCCAGCTCTGCCATCCTATCTTCCATCTAGACCTCAAACACTTAAAGGAAATGATTATGCTTCAACTTGCCTAATGCATCCACTAGGACAGCAAAAGACACACAGGATACCCAGCTCAGCCTTTAAGGTAAACAAACTTTATCATCACCACGCATAATCACAGACCTTAAGGACAGATAGCAGCAACCACTTAATGATAATAGATTTCATTACTATCCACTTGATATATCTAACTTTATAAGATAATGGCTGACTATCAATCAGAGTTCAAATGCATCCGTGGATAAATACCAAAAGACAAACCATAATTTAATTGAATGTTAAACAAAAACTCTGTATACATATTCACCGTTCGGATATTGGAAAGCACGTAATTTTGAATTTATTTATTGTGTCATCCTAAGATGACTTTTTGTACGTAATTTTTTAACTTTATAAGAGAAATATTAGATGAGTGGTAATCAACTTATACGCAGTCTCCTCGCCAGTGCTATAGCTGCGGTTTTAATCCCTTTTTTACTCAAAACATTTGCTGGCGTCGCCATCCAATTTGAGACTTCTGTGCTAGTCATTATATTTGCTGTGGTGCTAGGTAGCTGTGCATTAGCAGCATTTAATGCACAAACTAACTCAGATGCAGACTTTGCAGATGTAAGAGAAAATGGTGCCGAGTATGATAACGAAGAAGACTTTGAGGACGATGATCGCGAACAAGGCAGCGTTAAATGGTTCAATGTTTCAAAAGGGTTCGGTTTTATAACTCGAGAAAATGGCGATGATGTGTTTGTACATTTTCGCAATATTCGCGGTCGTGGACACCGCTCTTTAAGTGAAGGACAGCAAGTTAAATTTCACACACGAGATAGCGATAAAGGCCTGCAAGCAGAAGATGTATCTATTTTGCGCACTTAATAACCACGCTATTATTTATTAGCCCTTGTGCGATCATCAGCATCGCGCATTTTACTTATCACTGCTAGATAAACACTCCACTTGCGATATTCATTGTCTTAAAACAAAACGGCCTGTTTTTGATCTCTATCCCAAAGTTGAATCAACGCAATTTCTGGACATTTTAAAGCCAGTAGTTGACTAAAATATCGAGCAAACTCCGGCGCCAAGACATTATCGGGGGTATGAAAGAACATATAGGGGGTTAATCCACCTTCTATCCAAACAGCCGCTTTCGCTACCCACTGTTCAATTTGCTTTTGGGCAAGTTCTCTATTCATCGGCACTATTATTCTAACGAAAGGCTGATCACTGGTATGAAGCACATGGGTGGGTACTTTCGGTTTTGCCTTTAACGCCTGCAACGTCGCTCGGTCAGGATTAGCGGCATTAGCAAATAAACTTCGCGTATCAAAAATAACCCGATTAATATTGTAGCTAAACAGGAGTTGGTTAAATTGCTTTTCAATCTCATCTTTTCTAAAAAAATCTAAGTTCCTTACCTCTACGGCGTAACTAAACTCTGTGGGTAATTGCTGTAAAAAGTGATTTAACAGCGACAGGTTAGAGGCGCCAAAACCTGGATCTAATTGTAACCAGATAATACCCAACTTTTCTGATAATACACAAATACGGTTAAGAAATTCCGAAACCTGCCGTGAACAATAGGTAAGACTCTGTTTATGTGATATTTCTTTTGGAAACTTGAAGCAAAATTTGAAATGATCCGGTGTTATCTCATCCCACAAACGGAGATTATTTTCACTGGGCAGTGCATAAAAAGAACTATTGCCCTCTACAGATGAAAAACTATGAGAATAACGCGGTAATGATTGGCTGGAAGAAGCGCTATTAGGGTACCATTTGCGATGATGCCACTGAGCTAAACCGAGATAAATTTTCTGCGACATAAATCTAAACACCCAATAAATAAGCAACTCAGCATCAGTAAAGTGCGGCATAATCAAGACTTAACGCTAAACTAAAGATTGAAACGACATAAAAGGTATTATTAAAATATGGATTTCGCTTCACTGATCGGCATTATATCGGGTATAGCACTGATTGTATCCGCTATTTTTTTAGGCGGCACTCCCGACGTTTTCATTAATATACCTGGTCTTATGATAGTTGTCGGCGGTACATTAGCAGCAACGTTATTGACAGTACCTTTTAAAGATGTAGTCAATGGCTTTAAGGCGGCCTATTTTGTTTTCACAAGAGATAAAACCAATACTTCAGATATGATTGATACGATGATAGAGCTGAGTAAAATTAGTCATCGTCATGGACTGCTGAAAATGACCCATATTAAAACTGATTCTAAAGTACTCAAACGCGCTTGTAACTTACTTGCTGAAGCGGCCTCTGAACAAGTGATTCGCAATACATTGCAAAATGAAATTGACTCTTTAATCGCTCGTCATTTTGCAGCACAAGATGTGTTTAAAAAAATGGCAAGCTACTCACCGGCTTTCGGAATGTTAGGTACACTTATTGGCTTAATACAAATGTTAAGCCAATTAGATAATCCTGAAACCATTGGTCCGTCTATGGCAGTGGCACTACTAACAACTTTTTACGGATCCTTAATGGCCACGATGGTATTCTTGCCTGTGGCGGGTAAGCTGCGAGCTAGAACCTTATCAGAAGTGACCAATCTTGAAATCATTCGAGAGGGTAGTATCAGTATACTGACTAACGATCAATGGGTGCACGTGTATGAACAATTATCCGCCTATTTGCCCGAAAAGAAACGCGCCTCAATGCTCCCAAACCAAGAGTAAACTTCATAGATGATAAATAAAGCGATCAATTTCCATGAAGATTCAGATGACAAAGCTTGGCTCGTTACCTTTGCGGATTTAGTGACCTTATTGCTAGTGTTTTTCATCTTACTATTTTCAGTATCGACTATAAAAGAAGATTCATTCAACGAAACTATCGACTCAGTAAAATCAGCGTTAAATAACACTGGCGAAGGCTCAACTGCAGGCGCCGGTTCAGGAACTAAAGAGGACGTAGATTCAAAAAAAGCGGAAATAGGCACCGTTGCGACAGATTCTCTTGATCCATCAGTGGAAACTGGAGATAAGCAACAAGCCCCAACAGAAGAGGTCAAGCCTATCATCGCTACCCCCCTCGCCATTATTAAAACAGCGCAAGAGGAGCGAATAAAACAACGTGAACTCACTGAAGTTTCAGAGTCTATTAACCGCTTAATGAAAAGTGCCGCCGGTGAAAATGATTCTAAGGTTTCTGCGCCAAAAGATGATAAAATACTTATTAATATACGTGGCGATTTATTTTTCAACAAAGGGTCGGCGCAATTTAAACGTGAATCTATGCCAATTATGGATGGTATCGGTAACATACTAAGGAAACACCCAGAATTCAAACTTGCTATCGGCGGACATACAGACAATATACCTATTAGCACTAACAGATACCCTACAAATTGGGAACTGTCGGCAATTCGGGCAACTACTGTACTACGTTACTTCATACGTGGTGGCATGCAACCTGACCGTGTGACTGCGACAGGATATGGCGAATCAATGCCTATTCAGGCTAATGATACAGAGCAACAACAATCAGAAAATAGAAGAATTGAATTTGTACTTGAGCGAAAATCACAATGAAAAAACCTTTATTCGAAATTGATGACTTAGATGAAACTAACCGTGGCGATTACCGTCTCCAACCGTCAGAAAACGATGACATCAAACTCATTATAGCCGGGAAAGAAGTAGATGTAGATAATATTTCTAGCAATGGTATTGCCTTTAAATTTGTGGGAAATGTAAAGAAAGCAACGTATAAGGTGATCTTAGAATTTGGTATTGAGGAGAAGCATAAAATTGAATGCGCGATCAAAGTAGTCCGCCAAGAA
This sequence comes from Gammaproteobacteria bacterium, assembly GCA_034111875.1. Lineage (GTDB taxonomy): Bacteria > Pseudomonadota > Gammaproteobacteria > Pseudomonadales > Balneatricaceae > Rs1. Next base: position 643 of record JAWUWK010000093.1, on the reverse strand, counting down.
CCGCCTATATACAGCGGTCACTTGATTGAGTTAAGCACCCAAGACTCCAAATTGATCGGTCAGTTTATAGTCAACAGCCAAAAGAAAGCAATTCGACGTGGCAGTAAAACTAGTTAGTTTCTATCCACCTAACAATACCTACTGCGACTGCGCAACTAATATGATCACCATCGGCTAGTGACTAACTAGTGCCTATCCAGAAACGGTTGTTTTTGAAAAAAAAAGCCGCTTTGACTGATGTATATTTAAAAACACCTTTTGATAACACTACTGAATACTCAGTAATCGGAAAATTGAGCAAAAACGATCCTAAACCACAGTCGATGAGCACAGGGATTCAGTAGCCGCTCAATATGGAGCACCTTTTTATATCTCTGCAGTTCCCTAGCTATTAAGAGGTGTTTTTTCGAGCCAGGCGAACCACGTTATCACTGAGTACTGCAGACCACACAAATACTTTGAAACCATCATGGCCCTTCCAAGTTAATTTTCCTGCACCAAATGCTCGCTTTAACTCAGATATATTACCTTCAACACCCGCTCTAAAATGACGAAGGGCTTCAAATGTTTTTTTCTTTACACCCATAGCTTGCAGACTAATTCCAACAGGTTTATCAAACACAACCCTGTTAATACCCAATGC
>JAWUWK010000092.1:0-51041 GCA_034111875.1 Gammaproteobacteria bacterium | reverse complement strand
CTGCAATACTACGTCCATCTTTAAAGGTAGTATTGTCTGTTTGCGCCTTGGTTTTGCTGATGAAAATTTCATTATCAACAGGAACAAACTGCGAATCATTAGCAACACCTAAAGTAACGATTTGTTGTCCCATTACGCAACGGCCCGTTAAAGGGTCAAAGTGACTTGAAACGCCGGGCATTTTCTTACCGCGTCAGATTTTTACTGAATCGTCGACTACAATTGCACTGCGGCCGCCGCGATAATTGGGCTTAAGCACTTTCTTTGCTGTCAATAATTGCAGTTTTTTCCAGTCGACATCTTCACGATTAAGTAAGTCATAGAGAGCGTCCTTTTTTGTTGCGCTAAAACTGACTAGTGCATCGCGAGAGAACATCGCCACCGAGTGAGTTTTTAGCCAAACCCAAAGCATGAGTAACTAAACAACATCGCTGACTGGCGCACCAGAGCGTTTATGAAACTTGGCTTGAAGTAGCATACTTTTAAAACCAAGGCACTTCCAAGCAGCGTTAAAAGTATTATCAATATTGACGTTAGGTTGACGGAGGTAATCAGCCGTAAGCGATGGCAAAACAGAAGTCTTTATGGCAGAATTCATTTGATGTCTGTTGTGGAATTTTGTTTTGTCTAGCCAACAGGTATTATACTACAAAGAGGCAACAAATTATTTAATATAAACTACTTACTTTCACTTTTGTTCTTTATTTGAATCCCGAAATTTGAGTTATAAGCTCCAGCGATCCAAAAAAAATTAACTTAACACAGGTAAGTTATTAATAGAGATACTGAAGGGGCCGTTATTAGTTATCAGAAAATTAACTTAGATAATGCTTTATCTTTAGTCGCTGATACTAGCATCAGAAGGTGAGTTTTGTGCGGGAGATTTTAAAATGCCTGTCAGATTGCAGTAAATTTACTACCACTTAATGAGACCTTCGCTCGCTAGTTTGTGCAAAGGTCTGTTAACTTCAATTTGTCCTCGATTATTCTATAAATGCTAGCTTGCCAGCCGTCAAACTAGCGGGGGTGATTATTTGATTTGTGCCAATATCTGGCTTAAACGTTGCTTGTTCACTACAAATTTTTGACTATAGCTGGCGGCTTTTTCTTGTATATCTGCTAAGTTGCTGGGTTTTCCTGCAACAATAACGCCGACCATCGCCATGATTGAATGCGGTTGGCACTGTATGACATACACGCCTTCTTTGTCGATAGTGACAGTCACTTCAGAGTTCATGTCGCCTTTGAAACTGGCTGCACCTGTCGGTGCTAACCCCTCTACGCTCTCGGCGTTATGGCCTTTATCTTTAGGGATGAAGGTGACAGTGTCTCCAACGGCGACATTAATTAGTGCCGGTTCGAACACCATCATACCCGTCGCATTAGTGTTAAGCATCAATACTTGGTGTTCTGCTGCAAAGGCAACGCTTGATAAACTAACAGTTAGACAGCTAGCCATTAGGCCCGCTAAAATTTGCTTTCTCATCTATGTATCCTCAAAGGTAATGTTAGTAATATAACATTCTGAAAGTATGTGTAGTTTTGATCTATGTCTAAGAAAAGTGCGATTAATTTCAATAAGCCTCCAACCTTTAGAAATCTAATTGTCGTATTTTTAAATAAATGATTAACGAAAGTACTCACGTATAAAGTACTGACATCTATTAATTGTAATATATTAGGAACCGACGTCGATCATAATTTCATTACGGCGTAGAAATGGGATTGTCCAGGGAGGGTCGTAACCCGCCACTCGCGGTAATGAAAGTGATTCGAGCTGGTTTTTGGATATCCAGTTTGAAAGCCTAACGGAGTTGTCTCTGAAATTATCCTCATTGAGTAACCCTGAATAACTCAACACCGCGACCAGCTTTGGTTGAACTTGGACAAGCCTGATCTTCGGGTTCACAGGAATTGGCGCGTTGGCCATAGTAAAACTATTCGGCAGCACAAAGGCATAGCGCCAACCGTCATTGATCTCGTCGACAATTACCTGGGACGTCATATCGATAGATTTACCAGTGTCCGCCGAGGCTTGGTTGACTAGTACCGGTGCTGTCATGGCAATTTCCTGACGGCTTTTGTTTTCGCCTGAAATATAGCCGAACAGCTTGCCGAAAGCTTCTTTGCCAGCTTCTTTGAATCCTTTCTTGACTGTCGTTTCGATGATCACAAGTCCAGCATATTGGCGAAGTTCGAATTCTTCTTGTTGATCCACAATTATATAGCTAGCTTCTTCTGTGGTTCGCAAACCGAATACCGAGCATCCGCTTAATATCAGTACCCAAACTGTCACTAGCATACTGCGCCAGTGAAGGTTTTTAATAGTAGTTAAGCCACTTGAATACACTGTTTTTCCTCGAGACAAAAGCTATTGTCGGCATTGCATTTGTTGGTAACCTTAATTGTTACGCTTCTAATGTCGGTATGGATCAGTCAGTTAATAAAAAGATTTTGGAGCTTGTCGGACTTGGCCGGTCGCAGAGAGAAAATGGGGGTTTTAGTTGAGTCCGATAAGCTCCTAGGTTTGTTTTGATTTTTGCAGGGCCGGTATTGAAACAGCGGCTATTCAACTGGCGTTTGCATAGGCTTTACCCTCAAAGGAGTGAACCGGTAAAAAAATAGCACAGAATTCGCTGCAATGAAATGAACCATTGCAGCCTATCTGGCTGTTAAAAATGGTGTTGATGCGACATGAAATATAAAGCATCTTTGTTAGTCATCATTTTCTCAAAGAAAAATTTCTAATAAATCATTTAAAAAGAGCTGTCCTTGCCTGGTTGGCGCTATGTCGCCGCCACTGACCAACAGGCCTTTTTTTCGAGCTGAATCAATCAGAGGTTGGACGCGACTTAAAGTTTGACCTGTACGTTCTGCATAAAAGTTTTCGGGTACTCCCTCAACTAGGCGTAACGCATTCATCATAAACTCAAAGGGTATTTCGTCAGTCGTTATAAGGTTTTGCCCCCCTATAGGGTCTATATTTTTAAGATAGGCTTTTGGTGAGCGCTTTTTCCAACGTCTGTGTATCTCTAAAGTTTGCGTTTGTGCGTTCCAAAGACTCAACTTGCCGTGTGCTCCAGCGCCGATGCCAAAATAGTCGCCAAATTGCCAGTAATTAATGTTGTGTTCTGCTCTACAGCCTGGCTGTGCATAAGCCGAAATTTCGTATTGTTGAAACCCTGCTTCAGCTAAGACCTCTTGCCCCTCTTGTTGAATATTCCACAAAGTATCAATATCAGGCAGAATTGGTGGGCGTGCATAGAATTCGGTGTTGGGCTCAATAGTGAGCTGATACCAAGATAAATGATCGGTTCCCAGTGATAAACCACGGTTTAAATCTTGCATTGCCTGTGCCGGCGATTGGTTAGATAGGCCATGCATCAAGTCGATATTGATATGTTCAAAACCAATTTTCTGTGCTGCTATGATCGCTAGTTGAGCCTCTTGGCCTGAGTGAATGCGACCCAGTAGGTTAAGGTGCTCTGTGTTAAAACTCTGTACACCAATAGATAAACGATTGACGCCGGCTGCTTTAAACCCAGCAAAACGTTCGCGTTCAAAGGTGCCTGGGTTAGCCTCCATGGTGATTTCAATATTTTTACTAAAAGGCACTAAGTCATTAGCGCCTTGTAAAATAGCGGCAATAGCCTTGGCACTAAATAGACTAGGGGTGCCTCCACCGATGAAAACGCTGCTGATCTCTCGACCTTGTGCAGCTTGCTTTTCTCTCGATAAGTCTGAAAGCAGGGCTTTTAGATAGCTTTTTTCAGGTATTTCGCCCTGCACTGCATGGGAGTTGAAATCACAGTAGGGGCACTTGCGGACACACCAAGGTATGTGTACATAAAGTGCCAGTGGCGGTAATTGTATATTACTATTGTCGGACATTATCGTAAATAATCTTTGATGCGAAGTACAAATTCCGAAACCGCTTGTCCACGATGGCTAATGGCATGTTTCTGACTTGAGGTAAGTTCTGCAGCAGAGAGTTGCTGACCATTGATGAGCTCAGGGTCGATCAAAAACAGGGGGTCGTAACCAAAGCCTGCACCGCCTCGAGGCGTTTCTAAAATGCTACCTTCGAGGGTCCCTTGACAAATTAGCGGTGTCGGGTCTTTTGCGTGGCGCATATAGACGAGCACACAGCGAAACCTAGCACTGCGTTGTTGGGGTCTAATGCCTGCTAACTCTGCTAATAGTTTTTGATTGTTCGCCGAATCACCGGCCCCTGAATACCTTGAAGAATAGATACCAGGTGCGCCTGAAAGGGCATCTACTTCAAGGCCAGAGTCATCGGCTAATGCGGGGTAACCAGTGATCTCACAAGCGTGTCTAGCTTTCAATATAGCATTCTCAACAAAGCTCAGGCCCGTTTCGTCTGCATCACTAACATTCAGTGACTTTTGGTCGACGAGTTGAATATCGATTGCGGCCAATATCTCGCCAAACTCTTGTAGCTTGCCCTTGTTGGAACTGGCCAATACAATTTTATCTACCATTGAGGTTCTCTAATCTACGTAAAATTTTTGGCTGAGGGTCAGCTTGATGGGGGCTTTGTTTGGGTCTGGCTGAAGAGTGATAGCAAAATTCATCTGCTCTTGGTCAGCAAATCGGAAGCTGGCAATGTAGTAGATGGCTTTTCCCTCGTCGATAGTCACAAAGCTAAGACTTTGCTGTTGACGTAAAAGGTTTTCCACAGAGCCTTTATTGAAGCTACGCACAGCGATGGTGCTACCATCGGCTTGCTTTTTTAGCACGGCGAGGTTTATCATCGCACTATATTTACTGCGTATTAGACCATTTTTTTTAGCCGCATCAGCATCGATCACAGTGCTGTTAAAGGCATTGTAATGGATAGTATATTGGTCCGTTTCCAATACATTTTCGGCCATCGCAGGAGTGATTAACAAGGCCGAAATAAACAGTGTGAGCAAGGTTTTCATGGGAAGTCTCCAATGATTAAACAGATGCCATAGGCCTTTGAGGGCTTAAGCCATCGTTGCAGAATATAAAAAACTAAACAGCGGCCTATAAACGAATCTGTGAATTATTCGATCTAATGACTACTATCTAGTCGTTGCTATCTTGGATCATAGAATCTCTCTCGCTAAAGCCCTATTGACTGATGAAGATTAAATCAGAAAAGGCCGTAGTTGTGATTGAATAATTTGTATCGCTATAAAAATTAAAATAGGTGATAAATCAAAGCCACCAAATGGTGGTAAAACTTTTTGTACCTGTTTATAAATAGGTGCGGTTACCTGCATGATTAGTTGAGGTGCAGGGTGTGGGCTGTCAGGAGCAATCCAGCTAATAATCACAGAACCTAGTACCGCATAAAAAACAATATCTAAAAAGGTATTGAGTATACCAATTGATGCATAAATGCCGAGCATGGGCAGGGCTATAAGTTGGCTGCCAAGGGCGTAAATAGCGTACAGGATGAGGGCTTTTAAGACAAAAGCGAGCATCACTGGCGACATGTCTACGTTGCCAATTTTCGGCGAAATCTTTTGTAGTGGGTTGAGCACAGGTTCAGTAACACGCACCACACCTTGAGAAATAGGATTGTAATAATCGGCTTTTACGACTTGAAGCACTAAGCGCAGTAATAATATAAAAATATATAATTCGCCTAATGTGCGAATAATCAGAATAAGTGGATTTGATTCCATAGTGTTACAGTCCAAGGTGGTTGCTGACTAAAGGCGAAGTTTAGCATTCAATCAGATAATTGTCGGGGAAATCTAGATAAAACTAGATATTCAGTTACTTACTGTTTTTAATCTTTGAATAATCCTAGGTAAATTGCTCGGCTAATTGTTCGGATCGTTTAATATTTGCCTGCATACCCGCTTTAATAATGTCTTCAAAACCCGCGGCTTCGAAGCTAAGAATCGCTTGCTCTGTAGTGCCTTTAGGTGATGTGACTCTTCTACGCAATTCCCCGGCGTCGACATCGCTTGTCTGTGCAATAGTCGCAGATCCCAGCGCCGTTTGCAGAGCCAGCTTTTCAGCTATTGCCCTGGGTAGACCTTGTGAGACCGCGGCGGCGATCATTGATTCCATCAGCATGAAAAAATAGGCGGGACCAGAACCCGATAACGCTGTCACAACGTTCAATTGCGCCTCCGTCTCCACCCAAACGACAAGGCCAGTGTTAGCGATCATACTCTCCACTATTTGCTTTTGCGTCGAACTAACTTGGTGGTTGGCACAAAGTGCGCTTGCCCCGAGTTGAACCAGAGCAGGCGTATTAGGCATACAACGTATAATTGCCAAATCACCACCTAACCAGTGTTCAATACTCTGAGCAGTGATGCCCGCAGCGACAGAGACGATTAAAGGTTTGTGTTGCTGGGCTACACTAGCTATTGGTTGAATAACACTTTGCATTAATTGAGGTTTAACGGCTAAAACAACAATATCAGCGGCGGCCATCGCGGCTCCATTATCAGTTGTTATATTAATCCCTTGGCTGGCTAAGTCAGCGAGTTTTTCTCTGTCGCGGCCCGTTGCAATAATGTGCTTGGCAGGGTAGCCACTATTTAGCATGCCGCCAAAAATTGCTCTAGACATATTTCCGGCGCCAATAAAAGCGATGGTAGGTTGCATATAATCTCTCTTGTTTTGAGCGTTACGCTTTATTTGAGTAGTCTCTTGGTCCAAAAAGGGCGGTTCCCACCCTGATAATAGTGGCGCCTTGTCCAATCGCAGGGTCCATATCAGCCGACATGCCCATCGATAGAGTATCTAACTGTGGGTATTGAAGACGACACTGAGTCAGTAGATGCGACATGTCAGAAAAGGCTGCTCGCTGTTCTAAAATATTATCAGTGGCTTTGGGAATGGCCATCAATCCGCGCACTTTAATATGCTCAAGAGACGACATTTGGGCTAAAAGTCCTGTACATTCTAACGCGCTACAACCCGCTTTATTAGCCTCATTAGAAATATTAACTTGCAGACAAATATTTATCGGGGGTAAATGGCTAGGACGTTGCTCAGAGAGTCGCTTAGCTATTTTGAAGCGATCAACACTGTGTACCCAGCTGAAATTCTCTGCAATCGCTCGCGTTTTGTTGGATTGTATAGGGCCAATGAAATGCCAGATTAGGGGCAGCTTCGCTAGCAAAGCTTGTTTGTCGAGTGCTTCCTGTAGATAATTTTCACCAAAATGTAATTGGCCCGCCTGATGCAATACCACCAGTTGTTGAGCGCTGCGAGTTTTGCTTACGGCCAATAGTTGTACTGCATTCTCTGGGCGATGATGGGCTTTGCACGAAGCATGGATAATTTTGCGTACCTTAGAAAAATTGTTTGCTATGCTTATCATATTATTTTAGTTTCATTAGCGAGTGACTATTGGTGTTTTTTACAGAATATATCTGTAACCGAATGATTTTTAACATTACTATTAGACCTGTTGAATAAGGCCAAATTAAAGTTATGCTTTATTGTCACCATCTTTTGATTGAATGGTTCCGGTTAGATCAAAAACTCAGATATTATAAAAGAGAATATCAAATATGGATATTACCGAATTACTATCTTTTTCCGTACAACAAAAAGCATCCGATTTGCATATTACCGCGGGATTACCGCCAATGATACGGGTGGACGGCGAAATCCGCAGAATTAAAATGAATGCCTTAGAAGACAAAGAAGTACAAGGTCTTATTTATGACATTATGAGTGACCGTGTGCGTAAAGATTACGAAGATAATTGGGAAGCTGATTTTTCGTTTGAAGTGCCTGAACTGGCTCGTTTTCGTGTTAATGCTTTTAATCAAAACAGAGGTGCAGCGGCGGTATTTCGTACCATACCTACTGAAATACTGACGATGGGTGATTTGGGCATGGGCGCAATATTTGAAAAGCTCGCGAATAAACCCCGTGGCTTAGTCTTGGTTACAGGACCGACGGGATCCGGTAAAAGCACCACTTTAGCGGCCATGATTAATTATATAAACGAAACTCGTGCCGATCATATTCTTACTTTAGAAGACCCTATAGAGTTTGTTCATGAAAGTAAGAAGAGCCTCGTAAATCAACGAGAAGTCTCCCGTGATACGCGCAGTTTTAGCGCGGCCCTGCGCTCGGCGTTGCGTGAAGATCCAGATGTTATTTTAGTTGGTGAAATGCGAGATTTAGAAACAATTCGACTGGCAATTTCGGCTGCCGAAACCGGTCATTTAGTGTTTGGTACTTTACATACAACTTCTGCCTCGAAAACCATGGATAGAATAATAGATGTATTTCCGGGGGGCGAAAAAGACATGGTACGGGCGATGCTTTCAGAGTCCCTAGAAGGTATTGTTTCGCAAAATTTACTCAAAAAAGTAGGTGGTGGTCGAGTCGCAGTGCATGAGATTTTAGTGGGTACACCGGCAATTCGAAATTTGATTAGAGAGTCGAAAGTTGCGCAAATCTACTCGGCAATTCAAACCGGTTCTGCAATGGGAATGACCACTATGGATCAGTCGTTATCGAAACTGATTCGCGATGGCTCAATTACTCGTGAGGCTGCCAGAGAAAAAGCCAAGGTACCATCTGCTTTTTAATAGAGATGAATCGAGCCTTTCAAAGGCAAAGAATAGCAGTGCGATAACCTTCTTTAAACTTTTTAATCCCTTGTTAGATAAATGTTGATAAAATTGCGCTGGCAACTCGATGTCACTAATTGCTTTGTGAGATTCGCCTTTCAAGGTTTATTCGCTCTTGAGTAGAATGCTTTTCAGTAATTCTAGTGCTTGATAAAGTGATTGGCAGAACAAATTATATTTTATAAATGGATATTGTTCTGCGATTCTCAAGCTGATTGTTATTCATCTAACGACTGCAATGGTAAAAGGTAATTCTGTGCGTCTCTCACAATATCTTGAACTGATAGTTAGCTACAAAGCGTCTGATCTTTTCATCGTGGTCGGCGCAAAAGCCAGTCTCAGGGTCAGTGGGGCGCTGGTGCATATATCGAAAGATAAACTAGATGAAAAATCGGTAACCTCTTTAGTTTATAGCGCAATGAACGTGCGGCAAAAATTGGAATTTGATAAATCTCAAGAATGTAATTTTGCTATTGGCAATGATATAGGGCGATTCAGAGTAAGCGCTTACTATCAACGCAAAACCCCGGCCATGGTTGTTCGTCGAATACACACTGAAATTCCTAGCATGGAGGATTTACAGTTGCCGCTGATTTTAAAAGAGTTGGCTTTATTAAAGCGTGGGCTAATTCTGTTGGTAGGTGCTACCGGCACAGGAAAAACCACATCTCTGGCCTCTATCATAGATTATCGCAATAGGCACAGTGCGGGCCATATCATCACGATTGAAGATCCAATTGAGTATATACACGACCACAAGCGCAGTATCGTCACTCAAAGGGAAGTGAATATTGACACTGAATCATTTGAGATGGCTTTGCACAATAGTTTAAGGCAATCAGCGGATGTGATTTTAATGGGCGAAATTCGTAATTCCGAAGTGATGGGGTTCGGTTTAACCTTTGCTGAAACCGGTCAGCTCTGTCTGGCGACGCTTCATGCAAATAATGCTGACCAAGCGCTAAGTCGCATTATCAATATGTTTCCGGTTGAATATCATCAAAAGATGCGCCTGGAATTGTCAGTGAACTTAAAGGCCATTATCGCACAGCAATTAGTGCCGGCAAAAAATGGCGATGGTCGGCGTGTTGCAACCGAGATTTTAACCAATACACCCTTAGTCAGTGAACTGATAGGTAAAGGTCGTTTTAGCGAAATCAAGGAAGTAATGAAAAAGTCCAATAACTTAGGTATGCAGACTTTCGATCAATCACTCTACAAATTATATTTGCAAGGTGAAATTAGTTATGAATCGGCCATTGCCAGTGCCGATTCCGCCAATGATCTGCGCTTGATGATTAAGCTTAGCGTAGACCCTCAAATAGAGACTTCTGAGAGTGACTACCCATTCTCTTTACAGGAATATTAATGATCAACCTGAATCAGTGACTTCACTCCAGCGTCGAGTGCAAACTCTTGATTTCAAATCGCTTTGAAAAATACCCATTAACTTAGGGGTGAAACTAAGATTTCTCAATTGCGCTGTAAACCAATATCATACAGTCTAAATCCATATGGAAGTCATGGGCTTAGGATAAAGTTTAAGGACTTGAAGTGGGTTTTTTGAATTAGCGGCTTTTCATAGAGAGTGCGATTCTCTTTCTTGACTCGTCAACCTCTAATACTTTTACTTGCACAATTTGGCCTGTTTTAACTATTTGGTGTGGGTCCTTTACAAACTGATCTGCCAACTGCGAAATGTGTACTAAACCATCTTGATGAACGCCTATATCAACAAAAGCACCAAAGTTGGTCACGTTGGTAATCACCCCCTCCAACGACATACCTAGCTGTAAGTCCGACACAGAATTAACTGTGGCATCAAAAGTCGCGGTTTTAAATTTAGGTCGTGGATCTCTGGCCGGCTTGGCCAATTCAATGAGCGTATCTGTGACAGTGTATTGGCCGTACTGTGCGTAAAACGTGGCAGCATCAATGGCATCAATTGCTGATTGATTACCTATTAGTCGGGCGCTTGTTAACTCGGCACTGGCTGCCATTCGCTCAACCAACGGATAGCTTTCTGGGTGCACAGCACTGTTGTCTAAAGGTTGCCTAGGGTTTTGTAAACGCAGAAAACCGGCACATTGCTGGAAGGCTTTGTCTCCTAAACGTGGCACTTTCAGTAGACACTTACGGTCCCTAAATTCGCCAGTGGTTTCTCTGAATTCAACAATGTTTTCTGCGATACGTTGATTGATACCCGCCACTTGAGTTAACAGCTGGACAGAGGCACTGTTGAGGTTAACGCCCACTTTATTCACGCAATCTTCTGTTACTGTGGCAAGTTTAGCCAGTAGTGATTTTTGGTTAACATCGTGTTGATATTGGCCAACCCCTATAGCTTTTGGATCAATTTTCACGAGCTCAGCCAGTGGATCTTGCAGGCGACGCGCGATAGAAATGGCACCGCGGATGCTCACATCAACGTCTGGAAATTCTCGACTTGCAAGCTCGGAAGCAGAATAAACAGAGGCCCCAGCCTCACTTACCACCACACAGACAAGATCAGCTACAATCAATAATTGTAGCTCTGTGACCAGCTGTTCAGTTTCTCTAGAAGCTGTTCCATTGCCAATGCTGACCAGTTCAACGCGGTATTTCTCTACTAGTTGTTTTAAATGACTCAGCGCGTTTTGCCATTGCTTTTGTGGCGCGTGTGGGTAAATCACAGCTTGGGCCAGTAATTTACCGGTACCGCTGATAACCACAACTTTAACCCCACTGCGCAACCCTGGGTCGAGGCCTAAAGTTACTTTCTGACCCGCCGGTGCTGCCATGAGTAGATCGGTTAAGTTAGTGGCGAATACTTTAATAGAGTCAGTGTCCGCGGACTCTCGCAGTTGCTTGCTTATATCGGCTTCTAGCTGTGGCAGCAGCTTTGTCTGCCATGCCTCTTCAGCGGTGCCTTTTAACCAGTAGTCTTGGCTGCGCCGCTCTCGGTTAGGGATTAAATATTGCTCTGTGCGCTTAAGAGGATGGCTTGAGTTATGGTTCTGGGCAGTGATTTTTAATTTTAAGACAGAGGCTTTAACACCGCGATAGATTGCCAAAATACGATGGGAAGGTACTTTGTTGACAGCTTCGCTATAGTCGAAATAATCTCTAAAGTTACTTTGTAAATCTTTTTTACCGCGCTTTACTTTGACGATAAGTTGACCATTTGACGTTAGCCATTGCCGTAATTCTGCCAGTAGCGGCGAGTTTTCGGCCAGTGATTCGATGATAATCTGCTGCGCCCCCGCCAGTGCTTGTGCTGTCGTCAAAATACCTAATTTTTTATTAATAAAGGCGTTGGCAATGTATTCTGGGTTAACGCTTGTGTCGGCACACAACTGATCTGCTAAGGGTTGTAATCCAGCGGCCTTAGCCGCGCTTGCTTTAGAATTTCGCTTAGGCTTGAAGGGTAAGTATAGGTCCTCTAAAAGGGTTTTAGTCACGGCGCTATTGATTGCTGTGGTCAGTGCTTGGGTTAATAGACCTTGCTGCTCAATCGTCTGTAGGATGGTCTCGCGGCGCTGTTGTAAGTCACGTAAATAAACTAATCGCTCGGCAAATTTACGCAGTTGTATGTCATCAAGCCCTCGAGTCACTTCCTTGCGATAACGGGCAATAAAAGGCACAGTATCCCCCTGATCGAGTAATTTAATAGTGGCGTTCACTTGTTGTGCTGTAATGCTCAGTTCACAGGCGATTTGTTCAGCTATCATCGTCATATTATTACCAGAGGAAATTATTATTCGGTTTATGATAGATGTCTCAGGCGCGAGCTTGAATCATCAAGGTTTAATACCCAACCGTTAGTCATAACTTGAAATCGTTATTTGATCAGTTTCGAGCGACCCTAAAACCAGCAAAGTATAGACTGCCTGTTGCCGATTGAGGATATTAACTTAGTAAAAAACAAGTAGAATGTAACACTTGTTGTCAAAGGTATTCACCTCTAAATGTTTAAGCGTTCATTTATCACCATTGTTTTGCTGCTAGGCTTGATGCTCTTACTCAGTATCGTCTCAGAATATTCTAAGCAAAATGCCATCGACGCTCTGCAGCTAAGAACCCAGGCAGATTTAAACCGCTATGTGCTGACATTGCGCCAGAAATTAGCACGCTTTAAAGATATTCCTCAATTACTTTCCACCCATCCAGATTTAATGAGAGTGCTAAGGTCATTTTCAAATAGCAACGATGTCACTCGAGCGAACTATCACTTAGCCAACGTAAATAAGATTTTAGGTACTAGAGACAGTTACGTGATGAATGCCCAAGGCATTACTGTCGCCTCTAGTAACTGGGATACTGAGCACTCCTTTGTCGGTGGTGATTTCCACTATAGACCCTATTTTACAGCGGCAATGGCGGGCAACTTAGGTCAGTATTTTGCCTTGGGAAGCACTTCTAATAAAAGAGGTTTTTTCTTCTCTTATCCAATGACTTATATGCAGAAAATCATTGGGGTCATTGTGGTAAAAATAGATGTAAATGAGATAGAGAGAGACTGGAATGAAAAAGCCATAGAATTACTGGTCAGCGATGAAGATGGAGTGATTTTCATCTCCACACGCAAAGACTGGAAATTCAAAACACTTAAATCATTGCAGGCAGAAGATTTGCGTCGCATAGAGCAAAGTCGACGCTATACCGGACAAGCGCTAATTCCCTTAAATATAACCAGTCGATTGACCAATGAAAACAGTAACCAAGTGATTACGATGCGTGAGCAAAAAGACAGTCAGACTGAGCAGCGCTATCTGATCCAAAGCAGTACCGTCGGTAACAGTGATCTGAATGTTTCCATTTTAGCCGATCTAGAAACAGTCCAAGCTCAAGTGCTGGCTAATATGCTCTATGTCGGCACTGTGTACATAGCGATTGTGCTGCTGGTGATGGTGATCATTGCTAGGCGCAGAATCTATAAGCAAAAATTTCTCTTTGAACTGCGTGAATTGCAGACACTTGAGAATAGCGAAGCGCGAGTCAAAGCAATTATTAATAATACTTGGGCCGGCTTAATTACCTTAGATACCAGTGGCTCGATAGAGTCGATGAATGTCACTGCTCAAAAGCTCTTTGGTTTCTCAGAAGCTGAACTATTGGGCAAGCCTTTTCTGACCTTGCTGGATGACATGGATACCAAGGTTTATTTGCAGCAGTTGGACGCAGTGACTAGCGCGCGCGATGAAACTCTAATTGAAGGTTCTGTACGTTGTGCTCATGGCGCGTTATTACCTGTTGAATTCGTCATCGGGAAAATGCAGCCGCTAGATGAACTGCATTATTTAGTCACAGTGCAAGACATAACCGAACGCAAGCAATATGAAGCCCAATTAGATCAGTCTAAGCAGTTGCTAGAGAGTCGTGTTGAAACTAGAACCTTTGAATTAACCTGTGCAAATGATCGACTCTTACAGGAGGTTCAGCAGCATAGTCAAACCCAAAACGAGCTGATTCAAACAGCTAAACTGGCGGTTATTGGACAGATGTCTGCCGGTATCAATCATGAATTAAACCAACCATTAATGGCGATTCGTGGCTATGCTGATAACGCTAGAAAATTCTTGCAGTTAAACCGAGAGGCTACAGTTGATAACAACTTAACTGAAATATCATTGCTGACTGAGCGTATGGCAAAAATATTGCATCCACTAAAAGAATTTTCTAGAAAAAGTAGTGGGTTTGCGCAACGTATATCAGTCGCTGCTCTGCGCAGTGGTGTGTTGGCAATACTCTACCCGAAACTCGAACAATCGACAGTGAAAGTGAGTTGGCCGACATTAGAAGAGGACTATTTTTTCTCGGGGGATTTGCTGCGCTTAGAGCAAGTTATGGTGAATCTGATCACCAATGCCATGCAGGCGGCAGAATTTAATCAGGCGCCTAAAATAGAAATTTTTCAGCGCACAGTGGCCGCCCAGAAACTGCAGATAAGTGTACGCGATAATGGTCCTGGGATTTCAGAAGCTGCACTATCGAGGATATTTGAACCTTTTTATACGACCAAAAAAGAAGGCCAAGGATTAGGGTTGGGTCTATCAATATCGCAGCGTATTATCGAAGATGTCGGTGGCCACTTATCGGCTAAAAATTATACTCATGCAAACAGCAGTGGGGCTGAATTTATCGTCGTACTTCAACAGGGGGCTAAACAGCGAGATGCAATCGACCATGAATAAACTATCCAATCAAGTGTTACTCGTAGATGATGAGCCAGCGATACGCATGTCATTGGGGCAGAGTATTGAGTTGGCCGGATTTGAGGTGATAACTTGCGCTAATGCTAGCGCCGCGCTCTCTCATATAAGGCGTCAGTGGAGCGGTGTTATAGTCTCTGATATCAGCATGCCCGAAACGGATGGCTTAACACTGATGCAGCAAGTGAATGCTATTGACCCTGATATACCAGTAATTTTGATGACGGGGCACGGTGATATTTCAATGGCAGTGTCAGCTATTCAACAGGGCGCTTACGACTTTTTGGAAAAACCTTTCGCACCCGATAGGCTAGTAGAGGTTATTCGTAGAGGTTGTGAAAAACGCCTGCTATCGATTGAAAACCATCAACTGCGCTGTGAGTTGGAGTCACAGGCGGCACTCGGGCCGCGTATTATTGGCAACAGTGCTGAGATAGTCCAGTTAAGGGGTATAATACAGAGGGTGGCTGATGCGCCCACAGACATTTTGATTGAGGCGGAAACGGGCACAGGTAAGGATTTGCTTGCCCGCTATATTCACGAACACAGTAGCCGACGCGAGCATAAGTTTGTGGCTATAAACTGTGGTGCCGTGCCCGAAAATTTGATCGAGAGCGAATTATTCGGTCATGAAAAAGGTGCCTTCACCGATGCGAAATCTCGTAGAATAGGTAAGTTTGAATACGCAGATGGCGGCACAGTCTTTCTCGATGAAATCGAGAGCATGCCCCTGGTTTTGCAAGTTAAATTACTCAGAGTGATTGAAGATCGCAGTATTGAGCGCTTGGGCTCAAATGAATCCATCCGGCTCAATCTAAGGATCGTTGCAGCGACCAAAGTTGATCTTAAATCAATGGCAGAGCAAGGGTTGTTTCGCGAAGACCTGTACTATAGATTGAATGTGGTAAAAGTGACTATTCCACCGCTTAGACGACGTAAAGATGACATTCCTCTGCTGTTTCAACATTTTTCAATTATTGCTTCAGCTCAGTACGGTAGAGATGTTGAAGACCTTTCCGCTGAGCGCATGGCTGCGTTAATGCGGCACGATTGGCCTGGAAATATCCGCGAGTTGCGCAACATTGCGGAGCGCAATGTGTTACTGGGAGAAAACTGTACTTTTGGCTTTGACGACACGTTAATTTCTCAGGACGCAAGTGTCTTGAATTTGGCCGAACAAGTCGCCCAGTTTGAAAAAATGCTGATCCACACAGAGCTTGGAAAATGTGGTGGCTCTATTCGCGATACCCAAAAAAGCTTAGATTTACCCCGTAAAACACTTTACGACAAAATGAAAAAATACGGACTCGACAAAAGTGATTATAAACCTTAGTAATGAATACTGTTCTAGCACATACCAGCAGGGCCATACAGGCTCGTAGGGAAGTGAATGCACAGAGGTGAAAACCTGCTGAGTGTGCTGAATATAAGAATAATGAAAACGACTGCGTTAAGTTAGCGGAGAAACTAAATTATTCATTGCAGTGTCTCATGATCTTTTAATTTAATTTAGCTCAGTTACAAGTGGCTCTTGTTGCTTAATAGATGCTGCTTTGCTGTCATTTCGAATCAAGATAAACAGGCCCGATGAAATTATAATCGCGGTGCCTAAATAAGACATATTGCTGGGTATATCATCCCAAATTAAGTAGCCCATTAGCATAGCCAGCGGTATCGAGGTGTATTTGAAAGGTGCCACATAAGATAACTCGCCAATACGGGTCGTAATCACATAGCTTAAATAGGCTATTAGAATGAACACACTGGCCAGTGCTAGTAGTAAAAATTGCTCAGAGTCTAGCGCTTTCCATCCAAAGGGCAAGGTAGCCAAACCACCTAAAGTGACGACCCAAGCGGTGGTAAAAGCAACTTGGGTAGAACTGAGTACACTTGGAATATTGCGTACAAATAAATCCCTGGCGGCCGTTAAAAAGGCAGCAAGTAACGGCAGCAGTAAAGCCCAAGAAGTCCATGAGGCCTGTTGTAAATCTGCCACCAAAACAACCTCAAAAAAGCCTAACAGCACCGCACACCAGCGCCGCCAACCAACGTCTTCTTTAAGCACTACCGTGGCTAGCAGGGTGAACATTATTGGCCCACAAAAGACTAAAACAACCGCAGTCGCAAGAGGTAAGAGTACTCGGCCAGTCAAGTAAGTACAGGCCGCGAGTAACTCAAAAAGAGAGCGCAACAGATTCCAGCGATTCCAGCTCTGCCTCGGTAAAAAAGCTTGTTTCTGGTAGCGTAATAACGCGACAAAGAGCAGACTTACTATTACCCCGCGGATGAATAATATTTGACCGGTGGGTAAGCCATCACTGAGATACTTAATAATAGCGTCGTTGGTAGTAAACATCGCCATCGAGAGGATCATGATCAGCGCGGCTTTAACATTTTGTCTATCCTCCAAGAAACTTACCAGGCTGGCAACAGCCATACACAGAGTCAGGACTGGAGCTTAAAAACGTTGTAGGAAGCCAAAATTTTACGCTGTTAAAATCAAGAAACAACCGCTATTTAGCTCAAAAAAAAGCCAGTATCGTCAATACTGGCTGGATCTTTCACCTCGAGCTGTGGCCGATGTATTTTAGACTAGCGTACTTTAACCAGCGAGAACTTGTTGTCTTTGATTTCTAGTTGACGATAAGTACCATAAACTTCACCGACATCGCTAAACTCGATATTAGTCGCGCCGACGTAATCCACTTCGCCACCCCCCGCTAAAATTTCCAGTGCTTTCTTTATTTCACCAGGGTAAATTTTAGTGCCTGGTGCGTTGGCTACTTTTAGCATATTCGCTTGAATACTGGCTCTGTCGGCAGATCCGCCAGCCTGTATTGCCAGTGTAATAAGCGCACCGGCATCGTAAGAAGTACCATCATATGGGCCCTCACCACCAATCTTGTTAGCTTTGGCCATCTTAATAAAATTGGTCATTGCATCGCTAGTACCGCCTGGTGAAGTGGCAATAGTATCGACCATGTCGCTACCAAAAGCGTCAATCAGTGATTGGCCTATCATGCCATCACCCAACACAAAAGAATCAAAAGCGCCAGTATCTAAAGACGCTTGAATGATACCTTTACCCCCTTGGTCTAAATAGCCAAGAACCGCTAGTTTTTCGGCGCCAGCTGCAGAAAGTGCTGCCACTTCAGCAGAGTAATCTGCCTTGCCGTCTTCATGTCCAGCAACGATTGCAACTTTACCGCCCAGGGCTTTAAAAGCAGCAATAAAAGAATCAGATAAGCCTTTACCGTAGTCATTATTCGTGTAGGTAACGGCAATATTTTTAGTGCCCGCTTCAAAGACTGCATCTGCTAATACTTGACCTTGGCGAGCATCTGAAGGTGCTGTACGAAAGAAAAAGCCTTTATCTTCAATAGTGGTTAACGCAGGTGTGGTCGCAGAGGGAGAAACCATAACAACGCCGTTGGGTACTGCCACTGAATTTGCGATAGCAGTAGTCACACCAGAGCAGTCAGCGCCCATAATCGCGGCCACTTTATCAGAAGTGATGAGTCGCTCAGCGGCGGCGGTAGCAGCAGAGGCATCAATACAGGTTGAATCAGCGCGAATGGGTAGAATAGTACTGCCGGTTAATAGTAGTCCTGAATCCGAGGCTTCTTTAAACGCTAGCTCTGCGGAGGCTGCCATATCCGGTGTTAGTGATTCGATTGGGCCAGTGTAACCTAGAATAACCCCTACTTTGATAGTTTCGCCAGCGTTAGCAAATCCAGTGGTCGCTAAAGCCGCTGTTAATGCGACGGTCAAAAGATGCTTTTTCATCATTAATCTCCAAGTTTTACAATCTAGTGCCCGCAAATAAAGCCAGACAACTAATACTATTTTCGATTTTATTATGCAGTCATCACATTTTACACAGACTGCCTTTAAATTACAGACACTTCCCTAAATAATTAGTTGCCAATTGTAATCGACTATTGACCGGTAACTTTTATTCTAGCCCAAGCTCAGCGATCTGAGACAGCAGCGATCGGATCTCGATTAACTGTGACCTGATTTTTCAGGTAATAAGCCACTAGGGCTAAAGCGCAACACTACGAGCAATACGCCTCCCATGACCATCAGACGCATATACTGAGCGCTGCCGATTAAATGCGCTTTAAATGCACTGCTAGGATCTAACTCCGAGGTTACTACGCTCATCAGCCAATTGCCAATAGGTTCAGCTTCAATCCAGATGAACCAGACTAAGAAACCGCCTAAAATTGAGCCTAAGTTATTACCTGAGCCACCGACAATGACCATTACCCAGATTAAGAAAGTGTAGCGTAATGGGTTGTATGTGCCAGGTGTGAACTGACCGTCTAGCGTCGTCATCATTGCACCGGCAATGCCGACGACGGCAGAGCCCAAGACAAAAATTTGTAAATGCCTTGCCTTAACGTCCTTACCCATAGCAGCCGCGGCCGTCTCATTGTCGCGAATCGCTCGGACCATACGCCCCCAAGGTGAATTAAGCGCGAGTTGACAAAAAGTAAACAGCACTAACAAAACACTGAGGAATAAGGCTGTGTAGCAAAGTTTGACAAAAATCCCCGAGGCGTCCATCACTAACATTTGCAATGCAGCCGTGCGCTCATCCATCGCTAAGCCCGCCAGAAGATCCGCATTAAAACCGCTGACCATGTCGATAAACCAATCAGTTTGTTGTAAGTCCAGCTCGTAGGGCACAGGACGCGCTAAGCCTGTTACGTTTTTGGCACCGCGGGTGAGCCACTCTTCATTTTTAAGTAGCGCGACAATTATCTCAGCAATACCTAACGTGGCGATGGCCAGGTAATCAGTGCGCAGCCCAAGGGTGACTTTGCCGATAAGCCAGGCGGCACCTGCGGCAAATATGCCACCGACTAGCCAAGACCAAACAATCGGCAGGCCCAAGCCACCTAAGTAGCCAGTTTTAGCAGGATTGATCGCTTCTATTGCCTGACTGGATGGGTCGTAAAAATGGCGTGCTAAAAAGTATACCGCCAGGGCTGCTAAGAAAGTGACTGTTTTACGCAGGGGTCTTGTTCCCCACTTTTTATTGAGAATAAACACAAAACAGCAACCGCTAACGAGGCTCAGAAGCGCCAGTGACATGCCTGTGCCGCCTGCATCCCAAGCTTCAGTAACTGGCGCTGCAGAAACGAGCACGGCGGCGGCACCACCTAGTGCACAAAACCCCATAATGCCGACGTTAAAAATACCGGCGTAACCCCATTGAATGTTAACACCTAAGGTCATGATCGCCGAGATGATGCACATATTAATGATGGTGAGCGAAACCCCCCAGGACTGCGAAAAACCCACGGTGCATAACATTGTGGCCATAATGCCAAACACCAGATAAGGGCGAAGTTTGGTATTGTTAAACGGATTCATACAACTTTCCCCTTAAACAGCCCGGTCGGTTTTACTAGCAGTACTAAGACCAAAATAACAAATGACACCGCAAATTTGTATTCAGTCGCCAATAGCTGCACCAAACTTTCAGGTTCCAGATGCGCTGGTAGCAAATAAATCAAAAATTTCTTATACACATAGGTAATTGCCACTTCAGAGAAGGCAATTATAAAGCCGCCAGCGATCGCCCCCAGTGGTTTGCCTAAGCCACCAACAATTGCCGCAGCAAAAATTGGTAGCAGTAATTGGAAGTAGACAAAAGGTTTGAAACTTTTATCCAATCCGTACAGAACGCCGGCGACTGTGGCTAGCACAGCCGCTAATATCCATGTAATTCGGACTATTCTTGCAGGATCTATTCCTGAGAGCAGTGCAAGGTTTTCGTTGTCGGAAAACGCCCGCATTGCCTTGCCTGTTTTCGTCTTTTGCAAAAACCAAAACAGTGCAGCGACTAATAATATCGCCAATACGATAGTAATAACTTGCGAGCTGCGCAGAGCTAAACCTTCGGCTAATCCAGTGAAGTCTTTAAATTCACGCGCTTTAAAGATGAATCGCTCGCCGTCGGCAAAACGTTGATCGCTGGGGCCGATCACAAAACGCACTAAACCGTTCATGATAAACATCACACCAACAGACACCATCACAATAGTGATAGGTTTAGCGCCGATACTGCGATAGTGTTTATACACATAACGATCGGTAAACAGCAGGAATATTGCTGTGGCGACTATGCCAAAAGGCAGCGCCAGTAGGGCGGTCGGTAAAGGGCCTAGTGATAGCCCCATTGACTGGAACCACCAGGTAATTAAGATGGTTATCATGGCCCCAAACGCCATCGTATCGCCGTGGGCAAAGTTAGAAAAACGTAAAATGCCGAAGACTAAAGTGACCCCTAAGGCACCGAGTCCAAGTTGTGATCCGTAGGTAAGTGCCGGTAAGATAACGAAGTTAGTCATTAGTACGAGGGCATTTATAATGTCGATAAATTCAGGCATTGTCTATCCTCCTAAGAATGATTTACGAACGTCGTCATCGGCAAGTAACTCAGCGCCCGTACCTGTGAAACGGTTCTCACCCATCACCAATACGTAACCTTTATCGGCGATCTCTAATGCTTGACGAGCATTTTGCTCCACCATCAGCACCGCGACATTTTTCGCTCTGACTTCTAAAATGCGATCAAACAACTCATCCATCACTATCGGTGATACACCGGCAGTAGGTTCATCGAGCATTAACACTGAAGGCTTAGTCATCATGGCGCGGCCAACGGCGACTTGCTGACGCTGTCCGCCGGAAAGTTCACCTGCCGCCTGCAACCGTTTGTGTTTTAGGATCGGGAATAGCTGGTAGATCTCTTCTAGGGTGCCGCTAATATCGTCATCGCGGATAAAAGCGCCCATCTCCAAATTTTCTTCTACTGTCATACCGGTAAACACATTGTGGGTTTGTGGAACAAAGCCGATACCTGCATGAATTCGCTCTTGTGGTGTTAGCGACATTATATCTTTATCACCCAAGGAAATACTGCCGCCGGTCATCTTTAGCATGCCAAGAAAAGCTTTCATGGCTGTTGATTTACCCGCGCCATTAGGGCCAACAATAACCACAACTTCGCCTTTATTTACTTCAATGTTACAGCTTTTGAGGATGTCTGGTCCTCCGTAACCGCCAGAGAGATCTTTACCTACCAAGAAACTCATACAGAATCTCCCACGGATTTTTTGCGGTCTCTATTTTTTAAGCCTGTGCCTAAATAGGCCTCAATAACCGTTTCGTTATTGGTAACTTCATCCGCACTACCTTGGGCTAATATTTTACCATCGGCCATAACAATCACCGGGTCACATAATCTGGCGATAAAGTCCATGTCGTGCTCTATCATACAAAAAGTATAACCGCGCTCTTTATTGAGTTTGATAATCGCATCGCCAATTTCGCCGAGTAATGTGCGGTTGACGCCCGCGCCGACTTCATCGAGCAGAACCACTTTGGCGTCCACCATCATAGTACGCCCCAGTTCGAGGAGTTTTTTTTGCCCGCCAGAAAGCTTACCCGCAAGTTCGTGTGCAACGTGGTTTATTTTTAGAAATTCAATGACTTCTTCAGCTTTTTGACGAACTTCCCGCTCTTGGGTTTTAATAGCACCTCGGCGGAACCAAGTGTTGGTGATTCTCTCGCCTAATTGATTGGGAGGTACCATCATCAAATTTTCGATGACGGTCATAGTAGAAAATTCGTGAGCAAGCTGGAAAGTACGCAGTAGGCCTCTATCGAATAGTTGATGGGGGCCTATTCCGTCAATCGTTTGACCGTCAAGTAAGATGCGGCCATGGGTCGGTTTGTGGAGCCCGGCGATAGTATTGAACATCGTGGTTTTGCCAGCACCGTTAGGGCCAATTAAACCGGTAATAGAGCCTTTTTTAATTTCAAAGCTCACATTGTCGATAGCTCGAACTCCGCCAAAATGCTTAGAAATAGCATCAACTTTGATCAAGGATAAATCTCCTATGCTGCATATCTATTGCCTGCGTTTAATCATCCTTGATTAGACTTATGTCGAAAACGCTGAGCCTTAGCTTTTATAATTATGCACAAGGGAAGAAACAGCGTGTGCAATAGGGCTAAAAATACAGGCTGCTGGTTCCCAGTTCTAATACAACGTTTATTGTTATTGAAAATATTTTAAGCCTGAAATACTTTCAATAACAAGACTCGCATTGAAACTTTTTTAGGCGGCAAATGCAAGAGCCTTTTCCCTTGGGGGTGCTGGTATTGGGTCTATCCTTGTGAGGAACTTATATTTTTAGGTTAACTTTTTAATCTTTTGGTTTATTCAATTTTCTCTATTGCGCAATATTAAGCTTAGGCCTTGGCGTTACCCTGCTTAATCAGTGGCTTTATTAGCCAAACATAGAAAGACGGGCAATCTTGCTGGCATAATTTTTAAAATCTGAACTCACCTTATCAATTGGTTACAATTCTGAGCTAAAATCTGCTGCGGCCATCTTAACGACAGCCGCATTCATGATTATTTAATACCTGATTCCGTGATTACAAAGTGGATATAGAGCCTATGATATTGGTTTTACTCTGGAGTTTAAAAATCTTAGCTACACCCGTAGGTTAAGTGGGTGTTTTTCAAACCGACGTATAATAAAGATCCTGCAGTTGATGCTGCAGTGAAGTCACTGATTCAGGCAATAGTTTTACTACGCTCCAGATGCACTTATCCACATACCCTCATCGTTTACATACCTTTAAACGCTATTGTCAGTGCTATGTACTTGAGTAAACGGAACTATAAAACTTGAATTTAGAGAAGTACTTTCCAAATATACGGATCGTTTTTCTAGCGTCTCGAAATCGCTTTTTCCGAGGCATATTAGCCCCAGATAAGTAAGTATGAAGTCAATATTTGCGATACCGTGCCGTTTTTCAGGGTGCGAGCAGTTTTGTGGACGGGTGTCGTTTTACTGAGATAATGAGCTGCAAGTGCAAGACCATCAGGTGGCAAAAAATTTCACCGTTGGATTGTTCGATTTTATATCTGTCGATAAGAAGAGCACTAATTGGCTGAAAAAAAACACTGAGTACTGTATCTCCCAAGCGCTATAATGTGTGGAGTAGACGCTATTTTTTTAAAATTTAATTCACTGATTAAGCTAGAAGCCAGTCCAATGACTTCTAGTGGTTAATTACTAAATATTAGGTCGTATAGGGATCGGCGGCATCGCGCATTCCGTCACCTAAAAAGTTAAAGGCTAGGATCACTAAGATTACTGGCACTACCGGTAACATCAGCCAAGGATAAATAGCCACATTGTTAATGTTTTGTGCTTCATTGAGCAATACGCCCCAGCTTGTTATAGGCGGTCGTAAACCTAAACCTAGAAAAGATAGCGCCGTTTCACCCAAAATCATCGCCGGAATTGACAGTGACGCCGAGGCAATCAAATGACTAGAAAAGCTCGGTAGCATATGCTTTTTAATGACTCTGGCAGGGGTGGCGCCCATCAGTATCGCGGCAGACGTGTAATCTTCCTCACGCAGTGATAGAATTTTGGCGCGAACAGCTCTGGCAAGACCTGTCCAGTCCATCATTGCTAGAATCAAGGTGATACCAAAGAATATCCACAAGGGACTCCAGCTTAAAGGCAGTAGCGCTGAAAGCGCCATCCACAGAGGAAGTTCAGGGAATGAACGAATTATTTCAGTCGCTCGCTGTACACTGCTGTCTATCCAGCCACCATAAAAACCGGCCAATCCACCGAAGGTTAAACCTAAGGCAAAACTCAAGGCGATGCCGAATAAGCCAATGGTCAGAGAAATTCTGGCACCATAGAGAATACGCGAGAGCATATCATGGCCTAGACGGTCAGTGCCGAGTATAAACAAAGTGCCGGGTTGATCGACACAGACAAGATGGCTAGAGGCCTCCATTAACCCCCATAAATCGTAATCGTCACCTTGACAGAAAAACTTTACAGGGTATTTTTTGGATTTATCTTCAGTGTACTCACGTAGCAGTTTATCCATATTGAGTTCGAAAGACCAGCCGTACACAAAGGGACGCGTTAAGGTTCCGTCGTCGAAAAAGTGCACTGCTTGCGGCGGTGAATAAATTTTTTGGGTGTGCCGAGTCTCTAGCGCGTAGGGAGCAAAAAATTCTGCAAAAGCGGCGATTAAGTATATCGCTAACAATAAATATCCAGACACCAAGGCCAGTTTATGTTTTTTGAACTTCCACCAGACGAGTGTCCACTGGGATGCTAGAAAATATTTTTCCTGTTCTGGGGTTAGTTCGTCTGTGGCGTAGGGGTTAAAAGGTTTGTCGCTGACCCAATGCTTATTCATTTTTTCATCCCTCCCTGCAGCCTAATTCGCGGGTCCACCATTGCTAGGGCGATGTCCGAGATTAATACTCCGACGACCGTGAGAATGGCTAAAAACATTAGAAATGATCCGGCTAAATACATATCTTGGCTCTGCAGCGCAGCCAGCAGCAGCGGTCCTGTGGTAGGCAGGGAGAGCACGACGGCAACTACTTCAGCACCAGAGATAACACTGGGTAGTACGCTGCCAATATCGGCTATAAAAAAGTTAAGCGACAAGCGGAGTGGGTACTTAGTTAATAGCCTAAACTCTCCCATGCCTTTAGCCCGCGCGGTAACCACATAAGGTTTACGTAACTCGTCTAACAAGTTCGCCCGCAACCTACGTATCATACCGGCCGTTCCCGACGTTCCAATCACTAGCACCGGAATCCACAAGTGAGCGAGTACCGATTTAACTTTTGCAAAGCTCCAGGGCTGGTCTATGAACTCGCTATCCATTAGACCACCAATCGAAGTGCCAAAATACTTGTTGGCTAAATACAGCATCACCAGCGCCAGCAAAAAATTAGGTGTTGCTAAACCTAGAAAACCTACGAAAGTTAAACCGTAATCACCCCAGCTATAAGGATGAGTGGCCGAGTACATACCAATAGGAAAGGCGATCAACCAAGTGATCAAAATAGTCACAAAGGAGACGATAATCGTCAGCCACATTTTGTCGCCAACTACTTCTGCGACGGGTAAATTGTATTCAAAAGAGAAGCCTAGATCCCCTTGCACAAAACCGCTAATCCAGACTATGTACTGTTCCCATAGAGGTTTGTCTAGACCGTATTCTTGGCGTAAAAACTCTATCTTCTGTGGATCAATGCTCTCGCCTTGACTCTCTAATTCAGCGATGTGGCTTTCGAGGAAATCCCCAGGCGGGAGTTGGATGATAATGAACACGAATATGCTGATAATAATAAGTGTCGGTATCATAGTCAAAAGGCGTTTAAAAATATAACTAGGCATTATTTAGCCTCCTTTTGGTACCAAAAACTGGGCATGTTATAAACGCCAAAAAACGCGCCTGGATTCCAGTTGTAAAAGGCTTTTTCGGGAATGTTTCTAAGGTCTTTGTTAACCACAACAGGTTGCAAAATGCCGCTGATTAAGCCAATGGAGTAAACCTCTGAGGCATGGATTGCGAGCATTTTGTGCCATATCTCGGTCTTTTCAGGGGTGTTGCGGGCCCTTGTCCAAGCTTCGTTTAAACTGACTAACTGTTTCACGGCAGCGAGCGTCGGCTCTTCACCCTCTTTGGTTTCGTAGTAACGGCCCCACTGCGACCACTGATATTGGTCTTGTCGTGTGGGGGCAAGTTGCTCTGGGCTCATTTGTGCAACGGGTAAGCCATTGGGGAAGCCGAACCAAGTGGTCATTAAAGCATCACCTGAAAAGACTCGATTGCGCAGCACCTCCCTTTGAATAGGTTTGACATACATTTGGATACCTATGCGCCGCCAGTTATCTTTGACTAAGGCCAAGACATCGGTTTCTTCCGTACTCTCGCCGGCGGTTTGTACCAGAATTTCTACGGCGCTGCCGTCTTCAAATAAACGGATACCGCGGTCATTTTTTTTATCCAGACCGATAGTATCTAATAACTTGTTGGCCGATTCGATATCAAACTGCGCATAGGAACGCGCATACTCTTCCTTGTATAAAGGACTCTGCGGCAACACAGTGTTGACTGTCGGCAGGGCCAATCCAAAATAGACTACTTGGTTAATTTCTTCGCGGTTAACCGCCAGAGAGAGCGCACGCCTAAAGTCGGCTTTTTGCATTAGCTTGCGCCATTTCGGCTCTTTGGCGGTCATATTTGGGTACAGCGCTACGTGGGCACCTCGGCCGGTACTCCAAAGATTAACTTTAAAGTTATTGGTTTGCTCGCCGGCTTTAAGAAAAGTGAAATTATCTAAGCGTAAATAGCGCGCCTGTAAATCCGATTCACCAGAACCTGTTTTCGCTGGGACTAGACCGCTGGAAGTAATATTGATGACTACTTCATCAACATAAGGTAACTGTTGACCCTGCGGGTCGACGCGATGGAAATAAGGGTTGCGCTTGAATATAAAGCGTTCAGATGGTGGTCTCGTGGTGTTTATCCATGGTTGTAAACTAGGCAACTCTGGATTTGTTAATGTGTATTGTCGGCCTTTGCTAAAAAACAGACCCCGCCAATTGCGCTTCTTGGCTTGCTTAACTTTAGCGGTCGTCTCCTCTTCACTGAGGTGGTCTGCATGAAATTGCTTCATATAATGCGCCGGCATATAGATAAATAGCGGACTTGGTCCGGCTAGTGCTGGCAGAAAATAAGGGTTCGGAACTTTCCAAGTATAACGCACCGTATATTTGTCTATGACGCTAAAACGGGGGATTTCCTCAGTGCGCATCATGGCGGGTGGAGGGCCGTAAGGCGATAACACCGGATGGGTGGCTTTTTCTTGCCAGAAAAAGCGAAAATCTTCAGCGGTGAATTCAATACCATCTGACCAGCGATGCCCAGGACGAATATGTAGAGTAAAAATTCGGTTTTCTTCAACCTCTACTTTTTCCAGAATGTCCGGTTTTAAATTGAGCTTGTCATCGTAACCGACCAGGCGAGAATAGCCGTAGACCACCATCATTCGAATATCTTTAGCTTTTCCCATCAACATGCGAATAGTGCCGCCGTACTCACCTATCTGTTTTTCATCAAAGTTGGCAACCGCGGGCGTGTCGGGTAAACGCTGTGCCATAGGGGGTAGATGTCCGGCTTCTACTCGTGCTATGAGTGAGGGAATTTCCGGGCTGGCGATGACCTGCTGGCTGAGTAGCAAAGCACAGCACAGACTGCCGACCAATCGCGCTATTATTCTATTCATTAGCGGCTCTTCCTTACAAAGTGTTGATTGCCACAGTCCTTTAATACCCCAGTATTACCCGCTGTGAGACGAAAGGGCTCCGGCCAATAATGGGGTTCCATATGAGCTCTGTCTAACTGTGAGTGATCTAATAGATTGCCTAAATCTGCAAACGGAATAGCGGCCAGTAACGCATGGGTATAGGGGTGCTTCGCTTGAGTGAAGAGAATCTCTCTGGGAGCTATTTCAACTAATTCACCACGGCACATCACGCCGATTCTGTCGGCTATATAGTCAACAACGGCTAAATTGTGGCTAATAAATAGGTAAGTTAAGCCTAATCGGTGTTGTAAATCCTTGAGTAAGTTGAGAATTTGCGCCTGTACAGACACATCTAGTGCAGAGACTGGCTCGTCGAGGATGAGCAGATCGGGTTCTAGTGCTAACGCTCTGGCGATACTGATTCGCTGACGCTGACCACCTGAAAAACTGTGCGGATAGCGACTGAGTAATTTGTCGTCAAGACCGACCATGTGCATTAGTTCACAAGCGCGCTGTGTCTGTGAATTAAGGTTGCCAATATCGTGAATCACAAAAGGTTCGCGCAATATGTCTAAAACCGTCATTCTTGGACTTAGAGAACTAAAAGGGTCTTGAAAAACAAACTGCATTTTGGGTCTGAAAGCGCGTAATTGCTGGTCGCTTTCAGTGCATAAGTTTTTGATCACCCCTCTGTCGTTATACTGAATGCTACCGCTTGTCGGAGACAGGGCTTGCATCAACAGCTTACCTAAGGTGGTTTTGCCGCAACCACTCTCGCCGACTAAACCGAAAGACTCACCTACGGCTATTTTCAAATTAAAATCATTCACTGCAGTGATAGTCTTGCTTTGCCTTTGCCAGTTACCGTGACGAACTTGGTACTCTTTGGTTAAACCCTCTATGCTTAAGTGCGGGCCTGCATCGCGCTGTATTTGTGTCCACGTATGACGTTCTGCGGTCATTTCGCTCTCTTTATGTTCTATCGGACGCAGCGATACTAAACGCTCATCCGCAGACATATTAAACCTTGGCATTGCCGCAAAGAGTGCTTTTAGATAAGGGTGTTGTGGGTTGTCAAACAGCGCTTTAATAGGACCGCGTTCAACTACTTCTCCACGAAACATAACCACTACATCGTCAGCCATGTTAGCGACTACCCCTAAATCGTGGGTAATCAACAGCACTGACATGCCGTACTCTTTTTGCAGTGATTTAATCAAATGTAAAATTTGCGCTTGTATGGTGACGTCCAACGCTGTCGTAGGTTCATCGGCAATCAGAAGAGCGGGCTGACAGATGAGCGCCATAGAGATCATTGCTCTTTGTCTTAAACCACCTGAGAGTTCAAAAGGGTATTGGTTTAGTGCATGCTCAGGGTCCGGAAAGCCCGTTTTAGTGAGCATTTCTAATACTTTTTGACGAATCTTCGACTTGTCGAGTTTGCGGTGCAGTTTGAGGGCCTCGCCTATTTGGTCGAGTAACGTATGCACTGGTGACAAAGACACCATAGGCTCTTGGAAGATGATACTAATTTCATCTCCACGCAAGTGGCGCATCGCTTTACTGCGCGGCAGCAATTGTGCGATATCGACCATTTGACCATCTTTAAAATAGTTGATACTGCCCGATGCTATGCGTCCATTGCTGGGTAAAATTCCGAGGATAGCTTGTGCTGTTACTGATTTCCCCGACCCAGATTCGCCGACCACTGCCACCGTTTTTCCCTGGGGGATACTAAAGCTTACATCTTTAACCACTGTTATGTCAGATTCATTTACTAAAAAATTTACAGCGAGGTTTTTGATTTCTACTAAAAGTGTGTTACTTTCTGCCATTTAAATTCCAGAGCGCGGCTGTGCTAAAAGCCAGCGTAGTAAAGCGTTTTTATTATTATATTTTCAATTAACCTACTGACATTCTGCCAGTATTGTACTTCAATAATAAGTCACTGAGAAGTGAGTTGATTCATGTAACACACTTCGGGAGTGAAAACCTTTGTTTTCACTCCCCTGTCCATTTTGAATGGGGCGTTTCAAGTGCCAAAGTAATGATAATGACAGCTGTTGTCTGTATAGGCAAAATAATTTCCAGATATTTGTTTAGAATCCACAAGATCAAGTTTAATACTTTCAGTTACGCTGACATAGCCGTCATTTTTATAAAACCCAAAACGCCTTTGGTAAAGGGTTTAATTACCAGTCGTGGCGGCGATTTAAATGCTCACACTAGGTTGAATTTTTCCATGATACTCATTATATAAGGTGCAAGTTAGCTTTAAACTGACATAGCGTTGTCGTCAAGTAAAGGAAACATCATATGAAAGTGTTAGTGACTGGGGTCGCAGGCTTTATCGGCAGTGCCACGGCGATTAGATTATGTGAAGCTGGGCATCAAGTGATCGGAATTGACAATTTAAATGACTACTATGACCCAAAACTTAAATTAGATCGTTTATCTCAGGTACAAGTACATGAAAACTTTCAATTTCAAAAAATTGATATCTCCCACCGCGACATCACGGCAGCGTTGTTTGCCCGCGAACAATTTGATCGAGTGATACATTTAGCGGCACAAGCAGGTGTTAGGTATTCGCTGGAAAACCCTATGGCTTATGTCGATTCTAATTTTGTGGGGATGGCGACCGTCTTAGAGGGATGCCGCCAACAAAAGGTTAAACATTTAGTCTATGCCTCTTCAAGCTCAGTTTACGGTATGAACGAAAAGATTCCCTTTGCCGAAGATGATGCTGTTGATCATCCCGTATCTCTTTATGCCGCCTCAAAAAAATCTAATGAATTAATGGCGCATAGCTATTCACACTTGTATCAAATACCGGTCACGGGCTTGCGATTTTTTACTGTTTACGGACCTTGGGGTAGGCCCGATATGGCTCCGTTTTTGTTTACGGATGCGATTATTAAAGGTCAACCCATTAAGGTGTTTAATCAGGGTAACATGCTGCGCGATTTTACTTACATTGATGATATTGTCGAAGGCATAATGCGTATACAAGATAAAGCGCCAATAGCTAATGCCAGCGATAAACTCGATAGCCCCGCAACGGCCAAAGCCCCTTATAGAATCTTGAACATCGGTAACAATGAACCGATAAAACTGGCACAATTCATCGCCGCTATTGAAAATGCAACGGGGCGTGTTGCAGAGAAAAACATGCTGCCAATGCAACCGGGAGATGTCACTAGAACCTTTGCCGATATTGATCGTTTATCCGCACTGACCGGCTTCAAACCGCAAACGGATATAGAGACAGGCATGCAGTGCTTTGTCGATTGGTATTGCAATTACTACCAAGGGCGTCACTAAAGTTGTTATTCTGTGTTTTGAAACAAGGATTTTAAAGGTTGAATCTAGGTCCTATTATCGATTTTTTACTCAGTTGGATGGGTGATTAATCTGTGTTTTATTTGCCCCACCAGTATAGTGATTGCATGATAACGAGCTATTGATATGTGTCATCGCCAGCCGATTAAAGGCGATGATGTTTCAGGATCAAGTAAACCTTTAGCGCAAAACCAATGACAGGTATTTTCAAGAGGAAGCACGACCTAGACTGACATTATCTGCTAGCACTGATGCTTAACCAGTAGCTAATTGTTAATGTCTCTCTATTTTAATTAAAGGATTTTTAACCGGTGACTGTGAAGAAATCTCTATTTCTAGACTTATCGCTTCTCAGCTCAGGTCAATATTCAGCTCGCCTATAGACCACTGATCATTTTCAAAGCAAAAATGTTGGGCGCGATGGAAGTCTATCTTATGCGGTGCTTTGTTTAGCATGTCCCACTGCGCAGCCATGGCATAAATAGCACGAATCACCCCCTTGTGACTAACACAGCCGATCGCTTGATGAGTGTTGATCGCCGCTAATTGCTGCGCCCATAGGCTTACGCGCTCTGCGACTATACGCGGCGACTCTGCACCAGGGGGCATTATGTCTAGACCTTGGGCTTCCATGTTAGCGAAGCCTGTCGGATCATCCTCCCGTAATTGCACAAAGGTTTTTCCCTCCCATTCGCCCCAGTTCATTTCTATTATTTGTGTCTCGCTAGCGGCATTCAGGTTTAACAGTTCGGCGGTTTCTCTGGCACGTAGTAAAGGGCTGCTAAACCATTCTAATGCGCGCAACTTAGCGGGCAGTTGGTACGAGATTATTTGCTCGCGGCCCTGCTGATTGAGGGGGATGTTAGTGCGCCCTTGAAGCTTTTTTTGGCTATTCCACTGGGTTTGCCCATGACGAATAAAATAAAAATGCAGCATTTGAGTCACCTATTTTTCATTATGAGTGTGTTTAAGTACTGCATGTTGGATGATGGTCTGTAATTTGACGGCAGTTTTTTGCAGTGAATGCTGGCTAATTACTTTGTGTTGTGCAGCTTGTTGCATGGCGCTTAAGCTCTCAGGGGATTGCAGTAAACTATCCACTGCTGCGCTCATTGCTTGCGTGTCAGTGGCTATGGTCAGTATACCGCTGTTGTTTGCATCGACAATAGAGCTCACTCCGCCTTCATCACCGGCGACAATAGCGACTTTAGCCAACTGTGCTTCTAAAAACACCATCCCTAAGGCTTCATTAATGGCCGGCCAGACTAAAATTTCAAAGTGTTCAAGTAACTGCAGCACTTGTGAGTTGGCGATAGCACCGCCAAAAATAACCTCGGGTAAGCCCTTGAATAACCCTTGCACTTGTGGACGAGTTTCGCCATCGCCAATGATCAACAGTTGGCAGGTCGTTTTAAGCTTGTGGATAACCTGACTGAGTACCTGATAGGAGGCGAACTTGTCGCCGCTGCGCATCATGGCCACAGTGATCAGCCAGGGCTGAGCTGGATCCAAGCTGTAAGTGTCGGCTATTTGCTGACGGCTCAGGCGCGGCTGATTGATGTGAGTATCGATGAACGCCTTTAACTCATCGATTGGCGATTCTGCTCTAGAGCGGTAGTAATGGGTGAGTGCTATTTTATCGATAGGGTTGATGCAAACGACCTTAGCGGCCAATTGCAGGGCACTGTCTACTTGCTGATGAAACAACTCCCAATGTCCTTTTGCGCGCTTTTCGGCCCATGAAGCTTCTGCGATTAAATAAGGTATATTCAGCGCTTTGCAGATGATTGGGCCGATAAGGTCTGGCGCTTTATAATACAAGTGGTAGCTTAACCAGGCCACAGGCGCAAAATTTTGGCGTTGCCAGCGGCGCATTATTCTCTGTGCTTGGCATTGACCAATTCGCACCAATCGCTGTTGCCTAGGAGTATCGCCGCGCTTGTCAAAACTGCGTAATTGGCTAGCCAGTTGCACCTCATAGCCCGCCATCAGCAAGGCGTCAAAAAACAACTGAGCAATTCGTCTATCCCCGGAAGGGGTCGAGTGCAGCGGGGATTTTAGGGGTGCGTAAAACGCAATCTGTGGTGGCGAATTAATCTGCATCTTCTCCCACAAATAATCGTTGTAGTTGGTCTATACCTATTTTAACATCAAACCGTTGATGCAATTGCTGTTGACCAACGCGGCCAAAGTACTCCCGTTTATCGCCGTTGCGTATGAGTGCTTCTAAAGCGATGGCTAAGTTATCGGGATCATTGGGATTGACTAATACACCGTTGTATTGATGCTCTATTAGCTCAGGTATGCCCGATATATTAGTCGCTAAGCAACACAGTGATTGGCTCTGTGCCTCCATCAGCACATTAGGTAGCCCGTCTCTGTCGCCATCGGCCACTATTTTACTGGCCAGTACAAATAAATCGCTTTGGCGGTAGGCTTCTAATACTTGCAACTGGGGTTGTGCGCCCAACCATCGGATATGTTGGTCAATACCCAAATCTTTAGCTTGCTGTTGTAAACTTGCGAGTATTTCTCCTCCACCAATATGAGTAAAGCGCCAGTGTAATTCAGCCGGCAGTTTGGCAAGCGCGGTTAACAAATCGTCGTAGCCTTTTTTGGCGACAGCGCGGCCGACACTGATGATTTTCACCGGGGCCTGCGGATCACTACCATCAATAATAGCCCGTGGCTCGGTGTTGACTTTATCAAACCGATCGAAATCTAAACCGTGGTAAACCAAGTGTACTTTGCTTGAGTCTGACGCCAGCGACTGTAAATACTGATGGTTGGCACTAGTGCAAGTAGCTAACCACTGCAGTTCTTGGAGCTTTTCGGCTAAGTCCCATTCCTTTGACGTCCAAATATCTTTGGCATGGGCCGAACAAGACCAAGGCAAATTGTTGATTAAGGCGGCGTAACGAGTCACTGAAGCAGGAGTGTGCAAAAAGTGCGCATACATTTGTTCAATGCCTGAGGGCATCTCGGCTACGAGCACTAAACTTTGACCAAAGCGACGTATTCTTCCAAGGCTGGTGTCGCGCCTAAAATCTTTGATGAATTGTTTGAACACTCTGTTGAGGGAGAATGTCTTAATCACGCTGACCAGTGCTTTTAGCACACGCATTGGTTCAGTGTGTAAATATTCTGGCAAGTAGATGACTCTGGCGTTGATCTGCTGATGAATTGGATGAGTACTTGTATCTGTGGGGTGGCGCAGAGACACTAAAGTAATGTCGAAGCCGCGAATCTCTAATGCCCTTATTTCTTGAGCTATGAAAGTTTCTGAAAGGCGCGGGTAGCCTTTAAGTATGAGTGCTATTTTTTTCACAGAATTCCCTGTAACAGCCCTGTCAAATTAGGCATGTTTTTAGTTAATGTTGGTACAAAGCCTCACCGCTAACCCACTGTATTTTCGGATGTTCTCGGCAGAATTTGAAAAATTTGCAAATAAAGTCCCAGCATTGTTTATCGTGATCTAAATGATGAGTCATTAAACCTATAGGTTTAGTACTCACATCAACACTCAATCTTCGGTTCGCTAATAACCTAATTATTTTATCGAGGACAACCTCTTCACCAGCAAACGCTCGCTGCTGCCAATTTATAATATCTATATGCACATTAAGCTCAAAATTGCTTTCAACTCGTTTTTGACTGTGCAGCACTGAGAGCTTTTTATAACCCACTTGGGGCAATTTCTCAGCGACCTGAGAACTGATGCGGTTCCAAGGTGGTACTAAAATACTTAAATATTGCCCTGCAAAGCGCTGGGATAATAACTGATGACCAGTGGATAATTTAGTCACCAGTGGCAAAACTGCTTGTGAACCACCTAACTCGATTTTTCGCTGGCCGGATAACGCGTAGCTTTTGTGTTCAACACCATGCTGTAATACATAGCTAATTGGGCTGTTGTGCGGGGCTTTAATAATACTTAAACTATGCTCCAGCGCCATCGGAATAACCGCTAAATGGACAGGTAGATCATTATCTCTGGCGATGTTGAGCATTTTTTGTAGAGCGGGCGTGTCGGCGACCGCGTCATCATCGCGCCACCAGAAACCAATCGTTATCTGCGACTGGTTTATTTCATCACTCAGGCGCTGCCAATTATCCATAGGTTGCCTTATGTAGTTGCTCTTGTGCCCAGTCGATTAATAGATCTGCGCTGTTTTGGGCACCGGCGTTATTGATTTCAAGCACTGGCTTAGTCTGGCTGTTTTCTAGTGCACGGCCTATGCAGTGTTTTAAATTATCAGCGCTTAAGTCGGTATTTTTAAGCAATTGCACTATATTGGCTTTAGCCAGCAATTCACTGCGGGCCATTTGCTCAGTTTCCCCTGTGCCCTCAAAGGGAATGACTACCGCCGCTGTTTGGGTGACAAGTAGATCCATAATCGTGTTATATCCGGCCATTGAAACTGACGCATAGGCCTGATTTAGTTTCTGCAAAAAGTTGTCAGCTAGCTCTACTACTTGTAAGTTGTCGCTCTGCTGGGCCTTGAAATGTGCCTTGTCATTGTCTGGCATATTTGGGCCCGTGACTAGCAACCACTTTAGCTCGCCGCCAAAGCCACTATCATGCAACGCAAGTGCGGTGGTTAATATCTCTTTGCCGACACTGCCGCCACCGATGGAAACGATAATCGTCTTGGCTGGAATTTCGCGGCGCCTAATATTGCTTAAATCATTACTTAGTTCAGTGAGCTGGGGGCAGACATAGCCAGTGTAATTTAGCTTGGCGGCGAGGCATGTCGCAGGGGGAAAGCTTTTCTCTAATGGATAAAAATGCGGGTCGCCATGGACTAATACCTGTTGGTAGTGCCGCTCTATTAGATCCAGACATTCTTGCTCGCGGGTCGAGCTACGTCTTTGCAATATGTCACGAATAGACGCGACGAGCACAGGGGGAGCTTTTTGACGGCTAACCCAGTCGAGTAGAGGTAAAAGTTCAAAACGCATTTGGCGACGACCAAAAGGATAAGTTTCTGTGACGATAAGGTTAGGCTGCAGTTGCTCACAGATAGCCAGTAATTGTGCACAGCGCTGGATTTTATCTTGTGCGGTAAACGCCGATCCGTCGGCTTTGACCAAGTCGCTGAAATTTGCATCAGCAGATTTGATAGGAGTGAGTTGATGTACTCTGGCATTGGCAAACGACATATTGGGAATTGTTAAACCACCAAAAATAACATCAACTTGGACTCCTTGTTCACAGAGTGCTTGGACAATGAGCGAGGAGCGTCTGACATGGCCTATCCCCAGCAAATACTGTACATAAAAAACTACGCGCGGTGCTGCCATAAATAGGTAAGCCTTTGTTCTTTATGATTTTAGAAAAGTCTGGCTGTTTAAAGTTAAATTAGCCAAGACTTAAGATAAAGCTTTTGTGTCACTCAAGTGGCAAAAAAGTAATGCTTGAGCCACTAACCTGAGAGCGCTTGTGCAACGTATCTCACAAATGCGATCAAAGGTTTAACCTTCGACCAGTTCGCCAAATCGATGACTGACAAAATCGAGCCCATTTAACAGTTTATCGACGGATAGCAGGCTAGGTTTTGGCTGTGTTTTTAATCGCTGTATACCTTGCACCATATCTTCTGTAGACCTATGTGAAGAGAGGTCTAACATAGATAACAAGCCTATCGCCTGAGCGTTAGTGGCTCTAATCAATTGCTCTTGTCGCGGCTGACTTCGCGGCAGTATTAGCGCCGCTTTATCAAACGAAAGAATTTCACAAAACGTATTGTATCCCCCCATAGCGATAACCGCATCAGCGGCGTCCATCAGATGTTCTAAATGATTGCTGAAAGTGATGGCTTCGACATGGGGTAATGCTTCTGCACGCTGTAAAAAAAGATTGCGCTCATTGGCGGCCATGAAAGGACCTAGTACAAATAACGCGTGCATAAGATCTGGACAGCTTTCATAGGCGCGCATTACCCAGTCAATCATCTCTATGCCATCTCCGCCGCCACCTGGAGTGACCAGTATGTAAGGATGTTGCGGTAAATTAATGGTGTCAGTATCAACTTGCTCAGGCAGTTGTCTCGGTAAATAGCCGGTATATTGGGTTTTTTCGGTGACTTCAGGTTCGACCTCTAAGCCCTGCAGGGGATCACCCATTTGCTGAGGGCCGTAGACCCAAATTTCATCGTAAAAGTGTTCTAAAAGTGGCATCACCTTTTTTTGTTGCCATTCTTGTTTAAGTAATTCAGGCGCATCCATAATATCGCGTAAACCTAGAACACACTGGGTATCGGTATCTTTGAAATACTTTAAGGTACTAGTGACTTCGCCTTTTAAACCGCCAGGCTCTTTGTCGACTAAAAAAATATCCGGTTGGAATACTTTTGAGGTATTTAAAATGATCGATTCACGCAATGCCAGAGTATCCGCGAGATCAATGTGCAGGCCTAGAGAAGTGTATTCACCGTTGTGAAGTTTGATAACCCCTGGAATACGGATGAAATCGACACGGGCTTTAAAGTCAAAGCGACCGATAATTGGCGAGCCGGTCATAATTAAAACCGACAGCCCTTTGTATTTATCAACCAGGGCATGAGCGATTGTCCGGCATCGGCGCAAATGACCTAAACCAAAAGAATCGTGGCTATAGATAAGAAGGCGGCTATTATTAAGTTTACTTCTCACTAATACTCTCTATTGATGTCGAATTATGAGGGACATATTTAGCGAGCTAAATAGTCTGCAGCAAGACTATCAAATAAATTTCATCTAAGATAGATCTTGCTGTTACAAAAGGCGGTGCTAATGATAAGGTTTAATTCTCAATGCCATCGTTATCCATTTTGTCATGGCGTTTGATTGCCTCGCTGCCCTCTAAAGCTGCGGCACCTGCCAATTTAGACTTCAGTGCGTCGTCTTGAATCATTGCCTCTTTTAAAGGATTGTTGTCGTCTGTTTGCATTAAAACATGTACCGAGCGATGCGCAAACTCAATGTCATTAGATTTCAAACTGTCTTTGACTAGTCTAAAGGCTTCACGGCGTATTACCCATTGCTCACCAGGTACGCAGGTGAACTTCATACGAAAAATCAGTGCAGACTCTTCTACTCTAATCACGCCTTGGGACTTTAAAGGCAGTAAAAAGTGCATGCCGTACTCTGGGTGCTCGATCATTTTCAGACCGACTTTTTTGATTAACTTACGCACTTTTTCTACATCGGTACGATAATCCAAGCGGAATTCAAGTTTCATTGTGATCCAATCACGAGATAAATTTCGCACTGTGGATATCTCACTAAATGGAATAGTTTGAACAGCACCTAAGTGATGGCGTAAACGGATTGAGCGAATAGAAATACGCTCGACCGTTCCTCTTAAATCAGCCGCTTCTATATATTCACCGCGACGAAAGGCGTCATCAAGTAAAAAGAATATACCCGATATAACATCTTGCACTAGCTTTTGAGCACCAAAGCCTACGGCTATACCAATAATACCTGCACCGGCGAGCAGCGGGGCTATTTTGACGCCTATAATACTCAGCACCGTCAAAATCAGACTCACTAGTAAGAAGGCCAGCAGAAAAGAGCGCACTAGTGGTAACAAGGTTTCTGAACGAGATGCGCCAGAGCCCCCGCCATCACCTTCGAGTGAAGAGAGCCCATCGTTCTTCTCAGCGCTAACTACATCATAAGGTAAATGGCGCTCGATGGATGATTGAATAATCTCCCAAACCGCATAGGCTAAAATAATGACGATGACAACATCAACGGATTTCTTTAAAAAACCACTGAAGTTGCTGGCAAGCATTTCCCAAGCATTGTATCCAAAGCTACTGTCCATTAAGTAAAGGACGATCGCCAGCACTATTATTCTTATCGCGATAATCACCCGCCGAATAAAAGTATCACAACGCTGATTATAGGAGTGACTTTGTAGCCAAGTAATTCGCTTTAACTGGGTGAGCGCAACATAAATAATGCGATCTAGAATAGGAAAACTAAAAGTTAGCCACCAGGCTGGAGCCAATTGATCGGCTTGAGCATGGTTGCCTAAAAATTCATGAGCAGCCCATATCGACCAAATTACCAGTAGCCAAAAGGTGATTATGGTTGGCCAAGCCTGCCTAAAAAATTGCTTTAAGCCAGAGTCGTGTTGCTCTTTTTGGGTAAACATTTTGGTGATATCGCGGCGGTTAAACCAAACGAAACCAATTGACCCCACGTTTAGAATAAAGCCTGATGCAGGTACCAGTAGTGCAAACATAATAGGCTCGAGGGAAAACTGTACTAAAATCCGCCAAGTGGAAGTGATTATTAAATAGAGAGACACGAAGCCTAAAATCGAAAAATACAGACGCCTTGCAGAAACGCACTCCATCGTTAGCAAACGCAGGCCTGATTTGTAAGGTGCGAATATTAAATTGAGTATTATCCCCGTAACCCGAATTTTGGTCACTATCCCTAACGCTTGTAAACTGAGTATGCGAAAGGGGTCTTGTGAACTATAAATGTAGGCGATGATCGCACTACAGACCAAGACAAAAATGCCTAATCCTAAAAACTGAAACAGCGCGCGTACCAGTAAGAGATTGAGACTATCAAACCAAGAGGAGTTATGTTGCGCCATCAAACGGTTCGAAATCAGCTTCAGTCTTATGCTGAGAACCCGTTCTATAAGATAGCCGCCGCCGATAATAAGTAAAAAAATAACCCCCATTGCAAGGACTTCATTAGAGCCTCTGTCATTGGTCATGTTATGTATGATGCGCGCTTGTTGATCTGGCCAACGCTGCAAACCGGCCAGTAAAGCATCCTTTCTATCTTGGGCCTTTTTGAGCAGCAAAAAACCTGCCATTTCCGATCCCTGATAACTTAACTCAGATTCAGAATGGCTTGAACTTTGAATTAATTCTTTGGCATGGTTTGCCTGTATACTTGAAGTGGTTATTAGCAGCAGCACACAGATAAAAAATAGTTTAATAATTTTTGTCATTTTATGACCGGGATCAAAGGAAATATAAATATTTCATCATGATATCAGAAGGTTAGATTGCTAGATTGTATGTCTTCGTCAATCCACGATGTATTATTTTTAAGTGTAGAGCCTTAAGCTCTTGACCAACATAACTTATAAACAGCGGCTTTTTGAGTCGCCATCAGCTGAAATGATATGCAGCGTCAGCCGCATTTAGAGAATGCATTCAATGACACCTTCCATGGTCGAATTATTACGATTTAGCGGTGTATTAACTAATTCTGCAATCTGTTTTATCTCCAGATTTGGTGTTTTTGTGTTGATTTTTAAAACGTTAAAGGGCCCAGCGCACAGTTCAGAGGCTCTCTTATTCCAGCTTTGTCTAACCCAGCTATCTGTGGTCGTTGTGTTACCTAAGTATTTGATCCAATATTTGTCATCAGTGAGCGCTTTATCTTCATAGCCACCGTCCCAGCCGAGCGGTTGATAAACAGTGTCACAGCCGGCAAGTAGCAATAGTAAAGAGACTAAAGCGCAGTTTTTCATTAATCGCGCCGAGTACGTCGCGATTTTCTGGTTCTTTTCTCGCCACTTAATGAGCCGCCTTGAATGGTTAAATCTCCGTTCAATTGCGCTTTTGATCCTATTGTTACTGGCCCCAAAATACTTTCTAAATGGTCTATGTTTGGTGTTTCGCCTGGCGTGTGAGTTTCTAAGGCGTGTTTCATCGCAGCGATATGTTCAGGTGTAGTACCACAGCAGCCACCGATTATAGTAGCGCCAGCGTCCAGCACAAAGCGGGCGTATTCGGCCATTAGCTCAGGGGTTCCAGAATAGACAATTTTTCCCTCAAGGTATTCTGGTATGCCACAATTTGCCTTGGCGACTAACACTGGGTTTGTGTCATTTGCTTTCGCGGCACGTTGCATATTCATAATTGCAGCCACGACTTCAGATGCGCCTATACCACAATTGGTGCCACAGGCATGAACGCTTTGGCTTAATTGACTGTTTAGATTGATT
This sequence comes from Gammaproteobacteria bacterium, assembly GCA_034111875.1. Classification (GTDB taxonomy): domain Bacteria; phylum Pseudomonadota; class Gammaproteobacteria; order Pseudomonadales; family Balneatricaceae; genus Rs1. The sequence goes on along the minus strand of JAWUWK010000092.1, from coordinate 9,752 downwards.
AGCTCAGCGGGCGTGACTCCCATCATGGTTCTGCCATTAGTGTCGATACTCATAGTGTAGACTACAGGTAGACCGGTCGTGAGCGATGCTTCGCAAGCGGCTTTTGCTTCATTGGCATCAGATATCGTTTCGATCCAAAGCACGTCCGCGCCACCTGTTTTTAGGGCATCGGCTTGCTCTTTAAAAGCTTGATAGGCGTCATCGTAGCTCAAGGTCCCGGCAGGTTGCAATATCTCACCCGTAGGACCAATGGACCCTGCAATCACGACATCCCTTTGGGTCGCGTTCACTAGCTTTCGCAAGATCTGTACGGCGGCGATATTCAATTCTTGCACTTGATCTTGCGCGTTGTGCAATTTTAAACGGTAACGAGTTCCGCCAAAACTATTGGTCAATAAAATATCGGAACCTGCATCAATAAAACGCTGAGCGAGATCTGCAATTCGTTCAGGGTGTTGAAGATTCCATAACTCTGGAGCGTCGCCTGTTTGTAAACCCATCAGAAATAAATTGGTTCCAAGGGCGCCATCCGTCAACAAATAAGGGCGTTGTTGTAAAAGTTGAGTGAACAAGTTTGGCATAGCTGGCAATCGCTTTATAAAGAGTTATCAGAATTTTAACCTATGCGCGGCATAAGAAGCTAGACTAAGAGCAGCTTAAGCTAAGTAGAATGTCTATTATGCAGGTCAGTGCGCTGTTATATACACGAGTAAAAAATGCATCTAATAGTATTATCTTGAGTCTAGGTTATAAATGCGGGTAGACAGGTTGAATCGGGACGTGCAACTGTAAACGGTCGTCGTTGGATAAATGACCGGATTTTTCAATCCAGCCAATAACTCCTCTATGATGTAAGGCTACTTTAGGAAAGCGTTTACCTTTATTAGGAAAGTGTTGATTGATGACATCGGCGACGAATTTACAAGGGTGATTGATCATATCGACTACGATAGACACCCCTAGTGTACTGATTAGTCGAGAAGAGGGGGGAATTAATGAGAAGTCGGGAATACCTGAGACGACTATATTAGCACCTAACCATTCAGGCTTTAAGTAGGGAATATCTAACTTTTGAGCAATCAGCGCGAGTTCTTCAACAGAGACTATGCTAATTTGCCTAGTGTTTTTGATTTCACTGCCACGTTTATATTGGCCGAGTACTCTAGAGCATGAAAGACGCGTTAAGCCGGCGTGAGTTTCTCCTTCTAAGCCCCCATAGCCGAGCTCAATAGAGGAAACTAAATGACTTTCCAAGCCCGAATCACGTGAAGGGTTTACTAAAAGCGCCTCAATCTTGGCTTTAAACGGACTAGCTTTGAGCATACAATTACCTGTTAATGAGTTATAAATGATATTCCATGTGAGAGTAGAGTATAGGGGTTGTTCTGGGCGTTAAATGGGCATAATTAATAGTAAGGCGCATGAGCGGATTATGCTATAAGTGCGGTTGAATTTACGACTAATGGACTGCGAAAAATCAGTATTTCGCAGTTTTCCCGAGTTCTTGTCGAACAATATCAGGTTATTCGTCGCAATAGATCGAAAAACAGCTCTCAAATCTTATTTTTGTCGCAACGATAGGCTAAATTCGACAGCATGATAGAAGAATATATAACAGTGATCGAGGTTTTATAGCCGTCGCTTGACACAGTAGTTTACTTATAAATTAGATTCAGTAATTAGGCGCGAAAAAGCTGTGAAAATATTGGTGAGCAAAGACAATTAAGAAAATTCGTGGCCACCTATTGGTGGTGAGACATTTTTCTAGCTTTCTAAGTGCATCAAGAACTTGTGCAGACTTTCGTGATTCGACTGCCGAATTTAGATTTAGCAATACGAGATAATAAGATGAATACAAGAGTTTACAATCCAGAACAAAACATCATTGATATGGGGCTAGTCTTACCCGAAAAAACACCGACGCCCAATGGTGCATTTACCAATACACGTCAAGTTGGCAACATGCTCTATATTTCTGGTCAGTGCCCAGTAACAGTCTATGGAGAGTACCTCACCGGCAAAGTAGGTGACAGTGTGGGTGTTGCTCAAGCATACGAACATGCGCAATTAGTGGGATTGAATATAATATCAGCAGTGAAGTCCCACTGTGGTAGTTTAGACAAAGTGAAAGGCATTATTAAACTTTCAGGTATGGTCAACGCGACTCCAGAGTTTAGCCAGCATGGCGCCGTTATTGACGGCTGTTCAAATTTGTTTCATAAAGTATTTGGCGCTAAAGCTATCCACGCGCGCTCTGCTTTTGGTGTTGCCTCACTACCGAACCAGGTGACGATGGAGATCGAAGCTATTTTTGAACTAGAAGATTAAAAAACATGGAGACGGTTCATGCCCTAGATAACGTTGTGGTTTTTGGGTGACCATATTAATATGGCAATTCAACCTGATATCTGCTGATAGCGTAATGTTTAGGATCGCTAACTAGAGGTCTTCATCCACTGATTTATCGACAGCCCCTTGAAAATTGATCACGGATCTTTGAGTACTGTGCCAACACGACGACAGGTTATGGCACAGGCTTTTGAATAGGAAAGTAGTTTTTCTTGTAACTGGAAAGTAGCAGTCTACGTTTTTATAGTGAATAAAATTTTAACTATATTTGTATTTTATGGATATAAATCCAAACTGTGTAGTCAGATCGTTTGATATCAAAAAAGAAATAAAGTTATATAAGTTCTGTCTACACTAAGTGCTAACTATTATATACGCCCCAAAAATTAACTGTTTTCTAAGTTTAACTGCATTTTTTGCAGTACTTTGATCAATAATTTATGTTCTTCTTGGCTAATACCTTGTATTAAATTTTGGTGATTCTCGTACATTATAGGCCATATTTTGTCGAATGTTTCTCGGCCTAAGTCCGTTATGTAAATTCTTCTCACTCGGCCATCTTCTTCACTCGATACGCGGCGTATTAGGCTTTGTTTTTCTAGTGCATCTAGTGATCGGCTCATCGTTGACTGTTCGGCGACAGTGTAAACTGACAATTCATTAATGGTTAACCCAGAAATAATTGAGAGTACCGCTATTGCGCGCATTTTTATAACGTTTAGATTGTGTTGCCGTAACTGCTCTTGCATAGAGGCATTCCAGTGACCCATAATGCGATTCATTAAGTAGGGAGAGAATTGTGCAAGGCCTATTTCACCTAGGGACTTCCTATAAATATTATTGTCACGCGAATCGACGACTGAATCAGTGGAGTCATTGTTTGGAATATCGTCATCAAAATCTATCATTATTAGCTCGTTTGTCTAGATTGCTTGAACTAAGGCCAGTTCAAGTCGTTTATTAAAATTGTGTATCAATTATGACACACTTTTATTTAGCTTGTATCGATTCTTTTGTGTTTGTTTTTGGATACATAAAAATTATCAATAAATAATGCGTTCGGTTTCGGTAATGACCAAGCTAATAAGTGGTCCCTGTGGATAATTAAGGGGTCAAATATACGAAGTGAATGGCTGCCTTTTACTTTAGGAGTATCCTGACAAAGGTAATTTAGCAAGTGATTGACCGATTAGACATGCTTTATACAAGGCCCTACCTTGTGGGTTTTTGTGCTTGTTCGCTGCCCCTCGAATATTATAAGACTAAAGAGATTTTTGCTATCTGGCAATGGTGAAAAGTATGAAAGTGGCTGTGTATGCTGCAGGTGGCGTAGGTGCTTATTTTGCTGATAGGTTAGGACAAGCGAGCATTAATGTGAGTTTCATTGCAAGAGATAAACACCTCAAGAAAATAAAAATGAATTGATTAAAAGTCGATAGTATTCATGAGGATTTTACTGGTAGCCGATGATGATCACTGACAATCTGCCCGATATTGGGTCGGTAAACTTGGTGTTGGTGTACGTTAAAGGCTTGCAAGTAACACAAGTTGCAATAGATATGCGGCCTGTAATTGCTGAAAAACGTTAGTGCTACCGCTATTGATTGGGGTTGATGCAGTTGATATATTGTCAAAGCAATTAGTGGCTGAAAAAGGATTGAATGGCTTGTGCGCCATATTTGCCACAATGTTAGCGCCTGGACACATGCAGCATATAGGCGTTGATCCTTGGATTGAATTTGGGGAACAAGACAGTCGTATCACGCCAAGAGCGCAACAAGCTTTGGCTCTAATGCAAAAAGCGCCCGCGATAAACTGTCGTTTAGTTGAGAATATTAATTCTGCAGTGTGGAGATCATTAATCTTTATAGCCATTACCAGGGTGTCGGTGTCGTCACTCGCGCGAAATTTCGCGCCTTCAGAGCGACCCTCATACAAAAGTCTTGCTGGGTGTAGTCATTGAAGAAATGATTGCAGTCGCCAGGGGGCATAAAGTAGATTTTCCGGAAATTATCCCTGAACTAATATGACAACCAATCTTAGCTTCAAATGAGACCAGTGATACATCTATGCAGCGAGATGTACGCGCAGCAAAACCTTCAGAGTTGGATTCACAGACGGGCGCGGTTATTAGATTAGCCAAAAAAGTGGGGTTAGAGACATCTTTCAATGACATGCCCTATGCAAGTTTGTTATCACAGGAGGTAGCGGCAAGAAAAATGTTTGATGTTTAACTGCCCGTCAATCTTAGAAATCTTTAGTATAGGATTATGCCGTTGGAATTTGTGAAATACCAACCTACACATGAATCTGAGGAACGACTAGTTTTTCGACGGGCATCGACAAGGTAATACTAAGTGTCGCCGGTATTTCAGGTTTCCTATGACTGTTATTTGAAGGTACCTGCAATGCTATTGATAATCAAAAGACAGTATCTTTAAATAGCAGGATTGCTAGTTCGGCATTTTTATTTACAATTAGAGAGAGCATAAATGCAAACAGTTTTTTATTTGCCATTTAATGTGAGATACCTAGATGTAGGCTCTTATTTTTAAAGCCAAGTACTTAGTTGTATGCCTGAGCGACGGGCTGAAATTTGGCTGGAATATAGTTTCTTTTGTCATCAAATATCACAGCATTTAGGTGAGTTGCTCAGGGTGAAATTTACAGATTTGGTCGATAAGTTAATAGTGTTGATGTCGCACTTAAGTATTATTTTGTCCCGCTGTATTGGCAACAGTTAGCAGGGCGCTACAAATATCATTATTGAACGTTGTTTACGCGATGCCGACTAGTCGGTAGAGCAGCATGCGATGTTTTTACTCTATCCTTTTGGCAACTCTGCTAAACTGCAAGTATTTGCCGACAATAAAGGTTTTTTGTTAATGCAGCCTATTGTTTTTATTCATAGTTTATCGCAATTAGAGCAAAGCAAGTGGATAGACCTGTTTGCTAAATTACTGCCTTGTGAAAAAATTCTACTGTCCAGCGAACTGAGCGATGAGCAAGCCGCTAAAGTAGAGCTTGCGATTGTGGCTAATCCTGCCCCAGAGGTACTCAATAGGTTTAAAAATCTAGTCTGGATACATAGTTTATGGGCCGGTGTTGACGCTATTACCCACTATTTTAGCAAAGCATCGACAACACCTTTGGGCGGCGCAAAGCCAGGTCTTAAAAAACTTAAACTGGTTAGATTGAAAGATCCGCAATTAACCCAAACAATGGCCGAAGCCATATTGGCGTGGAGTTTGTATCTACATAGAGATATGCCCGCTTATGCAGCTCAGCAACAGCAGAGAAAATGGTCTCAGCTACCGGTAATGCCGGCTAAAGATATTCATATAGGTGTCTTGGGGGCAGGGGAGCTAGGCTTAAGTGCTTGTGCAATCCTATTGCGCCATGGCTATCAAGTGAGTTGTTGGAGTCGCAGTGCCAAACAGATTCCGGGTGCTGCGCATTATGCAGGTGCTGAGCAGTTATCTCAATTAATTGAAAAAGTGGATATCTTGATTTGTCTTTTGCCTTTAACCGCGGCTACAAAAGGCTTGTTAAACAAGCAGATTTTGAGCTTTCTTCCCCGAGGTGCCAGCGTGATTAATTTTTCCCGCGGCGCTATCATAAAACACCAAGATCTGGTTAAATTACTTGATTCTGGGCATATCAAACACGCCGTACTCGATGTGTTTGAGCACGAGCCTTTGGTGTCTTCTAGCCCACTATGGCAGCATTCCCAGATTACAGTGTTACCGCATATATCTGCACCCACCAACATCAATACGGCGGCACGAGTGGTCGCGAGTAATATTCAGCATTATCGAGACAGTGGTCAGATTCCGGAGGCGGTGGATTTACTTCGCGGCTATTGATTTATGATATTCGAATATGAGGTATGCACAATCAGTCAGCGCGTTTAAATTATTCTAAAATGCTCACAGGGAAAAAATGGAAAAGACTAAGCCTAGATTAGATCCGGCCTGTAAAAAATTCGTCAATCAGTGCATGGCAGAGAATACCCGCGAAGTGGAAGCAGTGAAGCGACAAACGGGTCAAACGGAACTGACCTACCCTCTGCAGCGAGAAATACTAGAGAGATCGAGAAAACCTTGGACGGCCGGTGGCCCGGATGTTTCATTTTGCGAACAAGTGGTCAAATTTCGAGGTGAGACTGTCTCTATAAGGATTTATCGACCTGTCAAAGTCACGGACAATGCCAGCGTTTTAATCTATTTGCACGGTGGCGGTTGGGTTTATTATTCCAACGATACCCACGATAGATTAATGCGCGAGTATGCAAACCGTGCGGGTATAATAGTGATTGGGGTAAATTATAGCTTGTCACCTGAAGTGCGCTACCCTAAGGCCTTGAATGAAGTGGTTGCGCTAGTACATTGGGTGTCCGAGAATAGCGCTGACCTGGCCATTGATAAGCAAAAAATAGTACTAGGCGGAGATTCGGCTGGTGGTAATCTTGCTGCCGCTGCGGCGCTGAAGTTACGTGATGACGGCTTTGATCGCGTGCTAAAGGCCATTATCCTAAATTATCCGGTCACGGATTATGCTATCAGTGATATTGCCGCCCAACGCTTAGGTAGTGACGGGGATATGCTAACCTTTGACGAAATGGAATTTTTTTGGGATCACTACCTACCGCAAAAGCATAAAAGGAGAGAGCCCTATGCAAGCCCAGTGAATGGGGACCTCCATAACTTGCCGGCGGCCCTGATGGTGATAGCCGAATGTGATCTTCTCGCCGAACAAAATCAATTATTTTCTACCAAGTACGCTCTTGCTGGAAGCTCAATTACCGTCAAGGAGTATGCTCATGCTCCGCATAGTTTCTTACAAGCTATTGAAATATCAAGTATTGCCGAACAAGCATTTGCCGATACTACTGATTGGCTGCTACAGACCTTAGCTGAACCTGATGGATAGCAGGTCATTGGTTTGCACCGATAGAGAGTTTAGGCTCGGTTGCCTTTTTCAATGATTTCTCTAAGGTAGCAACCTTCTACATGGTCATTGATCAACCCCATGGCTTGCATAAACGCATAGGCGGTTGATGGGCCTACGAATTGCCAGCCACGCTGCTTCAAGGCTTTTGCTAAAGCGGTTGATTCTAAGGAGGTTGTCTGTGATTGCGGCGCCTCTAAATTAGCCGTCACTGGCTTAAATTGCCAGAGGAACGTCGCTAGAGAACCTTCTTGTTCCACCATTTCGATGGCCCGTTTGGCGTTGTTGATAACGGCGACGATTTTACGTTTATTGCGTACTATTGATCTATTTTGCAAGAGCCTTTCAACATCTTGGGTTGTGAAGTTACTAACTTGATTGAAATCAAACTGATTGAAGGCGTGGCGGAAACTCTCGCGTTTGACTAAAATAGTCCGCCAGCTTAAACCTGATTGAAAGCTCTCTAAACAAATCTTCTCGAACAAGCGGATATCGTCAGTGACTGGGAATCCCCATTCAGTATCATGATAGTGGGGGAATTCAGGCGCGCTTTGGCTCCAACTGCAGCGTAGACGACCATCGCTACCTGTGACGGTGTCTTTCATTGAATCTCCTGATATAGTGTCATCGAAGGCCGTTTATTGTGGGGATATGTTGGCCGTTGGATTATCCTAGATTAGCCCAAGGTCAGTGTATGCTAATCTAGTTGATCGTGCAGCTTAACTGTTTCGAGATTATTGAATGGGTATATTTAATCGCTTGCGCCCTCGTTATTAATCGTTGGCAGTGTATTTTCGGCCATGAGAAGAAATGCACTTCGCAATCAGAATCATAACATTCAGTCACTTTTTAATGGCTTTTGTGTGGCGCTGACAAAGCCTGAATGTTGATTTATTTCGGCAAGAATTTCGCTGTCGTGTTCGCCGCATTTTGGTGGTGCGTGTCGATACTCTATCGGCGTTTTTGAAAACTTGATCGGGTTACCTATTAAATCTACCGTACCAGAATTCGCACTTGGGTAGGGCATAGTGATTTTCATTTCACGCGCAACCACTTGATCCGATGCAAACAATTCGGCGACAGTATTAATAGGCCCACTGGGAATCCCATGCTTTTCCATGCTCTCTATTAGATCCTGCTTGACCTGTTTGCGCATTATGACCGTCAATATATCTATCAATTGTTGGCGGTGTTCTAAGCGCAGACTGTTGGTCTTAAAGCGTGTATCTTTTGCAAGTTCTGGGCGATTTACTATATTACAAAAGCGTTGGAACTGCGGGTCATTTCCCACTGCAACGATGACATGGCCATCGCTGACTGAAAAAACTTGGTAGGGCACGATATTCGGGTGGGCATTACCGCGGCGTTCCGGTTCATGTCCAGAGAGTAAATAGTTTGTGCCTTCATTAACCAGCCAAGCGGTTTGCACATCGACCAGAGCGATATCGATCTGCTGGCCAGTGCCACCGTTTTGCCTATAAAAAAGAGCGGCGAGGACGGCAGAGTTTGCATACATGCCGGTCATCACATCGCAGATGCCGACGCCGACTTTCATCGGTTCCCCCTCCGCTTCACCTGTTAAACTCATAATGCCGCCGAAACCTTGTGCTAGAAGATCATAACCTGGGCGTTGCGCATTAGGTCCGGTTTGACCGAAGCCTGTGATGGAACAATAGATAAGCTCAGGATAGGCTATTTTTAAACTGGCATAATCGAGTCCATACTTTTTTAAACCCCCGACTTTAAAATTCTCTACTAGAATGTCGCAGGTGTTGAGTAAATCATGGATTATCGCACGACCTTCCAGCGAGCTAATATCCACAGATAATGAGCGCTTATTGCGGTTAGCGCACAGATAATAAGCGCTCTGGTCTGTGGGCTGATTGTCTTTGTCTAGGACAAATGGCGGTCCCCAAGATCGAGTATCATCACCGGCGACAGGCTTTTCAATTTTAATGATATCGGCCCCCATATCACCCAGTAATTGAGTACAAGTAGGGCCGGCTAGAATTCGACTTAAATCGAGCACGCGAACACCGGATAGAGGGCCGTTGTTGGTTTTTTTTGCCGATATTGAATTAAGCATATGATCATCCCAAAATATAAAATTAGCAAAGGATTAGATAAAGCGGTTAATTATACTCTAGAGCGCGGATTCAAATCCGAAGTGCATCACTGCTTAAGCTGCTAGGACAGCTATGTGTTCGGCCATTAAATCACTTGGCGTGTTAAAACCCAACAACTTTCTTGGCCGTGAATTAATCTTTCAACTGCTCGCCTAACCTCACACTGTGTTACTTTTTTGAAGTCGCTCTTTTTAGGAAAATACTGTCGAAGTAAACCATTAGTATTTTCATTTAATCCACGCTCCCACGAACTGTATGGGTGAGCAAAATAAACATCAGCATCCAGCGCTTCGCTAATTTCCTCGTGATATGCGAACTCCTTACCAT
>JAWUWK010000091.1:0-47108 GCA_034111875.1 Gammaproteobacteria bacterium | reverse complement strand
TAAACTAGCTTGAGCAACGCGGGTTAATCTCATGTTGTTAGATCCTTGGGTTTTGTTGTTTATTGTTCGCACCTTAAACGTAACAAAATCCCAAGGGTTTTCTAACTATTTCTGAAATTAATTAATAATTTACAACATGTTAAACCTTTCTGGATAGGCACTAGTTAGTAGTGTACTGTTCTTTATTACAATACATCCCTCCTGCTGAAGCTATTAGATATACGAATATGTCGTCAGCTAAAATTTTGTAGTGTCGCTGTAAAGCCGAGGCTGATAAATTATAGGCTCCGCTCCGGCTGTACTAAGTAAAAACGTTATGCTTCATCCAAAGGTAGAGAAATTAATGGGCAAAGAAATAGAAAGAAAGTTTCTAATTAATCAAGATGAGCTTGGTGCTCTTACTCACGGCACAGCGATTAAGCAAGCTTATATCTCCACGAAAGATAATACCGTCGTCCGAGCAAGGGTATCAGGAAACCAAGCTTATATTACACTCAAAGGTAAGAATAAAGGTGTAATACGCTCAGAATTTGAGTATGAAATCTCAGTTATTGATGCAGAGCAGATAATCAGAGAATTATGTAACGGCCCTGTTATAGAGAAGACCAGATATTTAGTAACCCATTGTGATCATACGTGGGAAATTGATATATTCCATGGGGAAAATGATGGTCTGGTGGTGGCCGAAATTGAACTTCAAACCGAGGGTGAAAGCTTTGAAACTCCTAGCTGGGTAACTTGTGAAGTCAGTGGTGAGGCGAGATATTACAACTCTAACCTTCTAGATAACCCGTTTAAAAGCTGGAAGATAACATAAAAAAGCTAGCGAGAGATGATTTCGGTTTATTGGAGGCAATGGGTTTCGTAAGCTTACGAGAATAAACTTATTGCGGTGCATGATCAATTCAATCGAAGTAATAAACAATGTCGTATGATTTCTAGTGATATCCTGAGTTAGAAAATATGCTTAAAACTCGCGAAAAAAATCGACCACAAAGGCGCTGCACAGGGAAACCAAAAACACTTAAGGGAGTTATGCATAAACTGGTTAGTTGCTCGAGCTGCGCTTTTCTATTTTAGCGGTGACTATTTTTAATTTTCAGTGGTGTTTTGTTTACTGTTAATGCTTAGGCTAGGTTTCCAGAGGTTAGAGCAGCATTGACAGGTAAGGAATGACGACCGAAAGAATCAAAAAAAGCGCCGAAGACTTAAGTTTCCAGCGCTTTATTTTCAGCTAAACTAAACTCTAGCTTTTGCCTTTACCTTGGCGAGAGTATCGCTTGCGCTCATTCTCGCTAAGTAATTTCTTGCGAAGACGGATGTGGTTAGGCGTTACTTCAACTAACTCATCATCTTCGATAAAGTCTAGTGCTTGCTCTAAGGTGAATTTAATCGCAGGGGTCAGCTGAATATTCTCATCAGTACCTGAGGCACGTACGTTAGTTAGCTGCTTACCTTTAATAGGGTTAACCGCTAAATCGTTTGTGCGTGAGTGAATACCCAGCAACATGCCTTCATAGACTTCAATGTTAGGGGTTGCAAATAAACGACCACGTTCCTGTAAGGTCCACAGAGAGTAACCCAGTGCTTTACCGGTTACCATTGAAACAAGAACGCCGTTTTTACGGAAAATCACTTCACCTTGTTTAACGGGACCGTAATGATCAAATACTGAGGTCATAATACCCGTACCTGAGGTCATCGTCAGAAACTTGCTGCGAAAGCCGATCATCCCACGTGATGGCATAACGAAAGTTAGACGAATACGTTCAGCGTCGACTTCCATGTTAGTCATGTCGCCTTTGCGGCCACTGAGCTCTTCGATGATAGCGCCCTGATGCTCAGTTTCAACATCGATTAACACTTCTTCGAAAGGCTCTTGAGTTTTACCATCAACGATACGTTGAATTACTTCTGGACGGGATACACCCATTTCAAAGCCTTCACGACGCATCGTTTCGATTAATACTGACAGATGCAGTTCACCGCGACCAGAAACAATAAATTTCTCTGGAGAATCACCTTCTTCAACTCTCAGCGCCACGTTGTGTATTAACTCGCGGTCTAAACGCTCTTTAATGTTGCGGCTAGTGACAAATTTACCGTCTTTGCCGGCGAACGGCGAGTCGTTAACCATAAAGGTCATCGAAACCGTTGGCTCGTCTATGCTCAATGCAGGTAAAGCTTCTATTTGCTCAGGGCTACATAAAGTATCCGAAATAAACAGTTGATCAATACCTGAAATACAGACAATATCGCCAGCGTGGGCTGTGTCTAAATCAATTCGATCTAAGCCTAAATGGCCTTGAATTTTTTGTATTTTACCTGTGCGTTGCTTGTTGTCAGCACCCACAATAGCCACTCTTTGGTTGACAGAAACACTACCGCGTTGAATCCTGCCTACGCCAATAACACCGACATAACTATTGTAGTCTAATGCAGAGATTTGCATTTGGAATGGGCCATCTGAATCAACTTTAGGCGATTCAACATGTTCAATGATAGCTTCAAACAAAGGTGTCATGTCATCTGCTAAGTTCTCGTGTTCTAATCCGGCAACCCCATTTAAAGCAGAAGCGAAAACGATTGGGAATTCCAATTGCTTATCAGTAGCACCTAAACTGTCAAATAAATCAAATACTAAATCAACAGCGTTGTCTGGATTTGCACCTGGTCTATCGACTTTATTGATAACAACAATAGGGTTTAAACCTTGTTCGAAGGCTTTTTTGGTCACGAAGCGAGTTTGTGGCATGGGACCATCAACAGCATCTACCAGTAGCAGTACGCAATCAACCATAGATAGAACACGTTCAACTTCACCACCGAAATCGGCGTGACCAGGAGTATCAACGATGTTTATATGGAAATCATTCCAATTAATCGCCGTATTCTTAGCAAGAATAGTAATGCCGCGCTCACGCTCTTGATCGTTAGAATCCATGATTCTCTCTTCGCCAGAAGACCGACGATCCAAAGTTCCCGACTGCTCTAACAGCTTGTCAACTAGGGTGGTTTTACCATGGTCAACGTGCGCAATGATAGCGACGTTACGAAGCTTGTTAATATCTTTAGCCATTATGTCTATTTAGCCTATAGTTTTAAATTTGATTCTTGATAACCCTTAAATGGAGCATCAGAATATATGCAGCAAAATTGCCACTGTGTGAATTAGCTCGCCATGAAAAACGAACTGGAGCCCAAAAATGTGGGGTATTATACATGTTAGATTATATATATGTTGAAAAAAATACGCTAATTGACTAATTAATTCACCGATAACTCTGGGTTAAATCACTGAGTATTTTGGTTTATATTGTGTTGTAAAGATTCTAATAATAGCGCAATCCAGAGTTTTGGTCTTTTTTGGTGCAGCGCTTAAAAAATTGCTCTATTTTGGTGCTGTATGTTGGTTGTTTTTGGCCTGATGTTACGAATAGTGCTGGATTTAATTTTGGCACAGCTATTGCTTAACAGCTTCAGTAATTAAATTGTGTTACTTGCGTATTTGACGCTTTAGTAACTGAGCCTTATGGAGACGAGTAATGTCTAAAACATTAAGTTTGATCGAAGAAAATGCCGTAAAATGGGTTGATCTACGCTTTACCGATTTTAAAGGAAAAGAGCATCATATTACGGTTCCTGTATCAGATATGGGCGATGAATTTTTTGAAGAAGGTAAAATGTTTGATGGGTCTTCTATCTCGGGTTGGAAGGGTATCCAAGATTCAGATATGATTTTAATGCCAGATGATTCGGCATCAGTAATAGATCCTTTTACTGAAGAGGCGACCATTATTGTTCGTTGTAATATTGTAGAGCCAGCGACAGGCCAAGGTTACGATCGTGATCCACGTTCTGTAGGTCGTCGTGCCGAAGAGTATTTGAAATCCACCGGTATAGCCGATTCTGCAATGTTTGGCCCAGAACCAGAATTTTTTGTTTTTGACGAAGTTCATTTTCAAGCCGATATGAGTGGCTGCAGCTATTCAATTACCTCTGAAGAAGCGGCTTGGTCAAGCAAACGTATATTAGAAAACGGTAACACTGGTCACCGCCCAAGGGTTAAAGGTGGTTATTTTCCAGTTCCTCCGGTTGATTCCCTGCATGATATCCGTGGTCAAATGTGTAATGCGATGGAGGCAATGGGCTTATATATTGAAGTTCATCACCATGAAGTATCAACTGCCGGTCAGTGTGAGATTGGTGTCGGCGCAAACACACTAGTAGCTAAGGCCGATGAAGTGCAAATACTTAAGTACTGTGTGCACAATGTCGCTCACGCTTTTGGTAAAACATCGACCTTTATGCCTAAGCCTATTGTCGGTGATAACGGTTCTGGTATGCATGTACATCAATCGCTTTCAAAAGATGGTGTGAATATTTTTGCCGGTGATGCTTACGCAGGTATGAGTGAAACCGCACTTTTCTATATTGGGGGTATTATCAAGCACGCCAAGGCATTGAATGCCATTTGTAACCCATCAACTAATTCTTACAAGCGTTTAGTGGCAGGTTTTGAAGCGCCTGTAATGCTGGCTTATTCTGCACGTAACCGCTCTGCATCGATTCGTATACCGTATGTTACTAGCCCTAAAGCGCGCCGTATCGAAGCACGTTTCCCCGATCCAGCGGCTAACCCGTACCTGTGTTTTGCAGCGCTGATGATGGCGGGCCTTGACGGAATTCAAAACAAGATTCACCCAGGTGAGTCAGCAGATAAAGATTTATATGACCTTCCTCCTGAAGAAGCCGCTCAGATTCCAGTTGTTGCAGCTTCTCTACAAGAAGCGCTAGATGAATTGAATTCAGATCGAGAATTCCTAACCAAAGGCGGTGTTTTCTCCGATGCTATGTTAGATGCATATATTGATCTTAAGCAGCAAGAAGTTGATCTTTTAAATATGACCACTCATCCAATTGAATTTGACATGTACTATTCAGTATAGCGTCTGGGTTTTGGTATTACCGGCTTGCTTAAGTTAGTAATACCCATCTCTTTAGCCTCCGTTATGGGGGCTTTTTTTTGGTCAAAGGCTTTTACACGAATTAGCGAGCGAAGTTTAGTTAGGGTAATAAGAAACGAAAACCAGTGATTATACTTATAAATTAGATATCTTTAACGTCGTATTAATTAGCCTGGTAATAATGCAATGGTCTCTTAGAATAATTCTAGATGACGGTGCAGATAGGATCAATTAACATAGATTTGCGCGCTATTTTGGTGCGCAGTCTTTTTGTATTAAAGCTTCGTCGGATACGGCGTATTACTATCCATGCGAATAATGCAGCTTATAGCGCTGATGATTAGTTGGTACGCGAATTGCTTTGTATAACAGCATTAAGCGTAAACTGTCCTTCCACATTGAGTATTGTGAAGCCTATGTTTAAGATAGAAAATTTTGCTTGCATCATGGGTAACCTAACGACCGGCATCATTGTGTTGGATAAAGAATTGTGCCCTATTTATATGAATAGCTCCGCAGAAGTGTTGATTGGCGTCAGTGCCACGCGTCTGATGTCTGTACCTATTTATCAATGGTTGTTTTTAAATAGTAAGGAGCGCTTGCTCTTATGCGATGTATTTAGTGACAGTGCAACTTATACTATCCGCGAGTCCTCAATTAAAACCATTAAAGGATTCGAGCTGGTGATTGATTATAGTGTGTCACCTATCGATATAGACGATAGCCGCCGGTTGCTAATCGAAATTCAAGGCAGAGATCGATTACTGCGCATAGAAAAGGAAGAGGAGCTTATTGAGCGCCATGCAACCACTCGGAATTTAGTGCGGGGTATGGCACATGAGATAAAAAACCCTCTTGGGGGAATCCGCGGTGCCGCTCAGTTATTAGAAAGACAGTTGCCTGGGGCTGACTTACGTGAATATACACAAGTTATTATTGATGAAGCGGATAGGTTAAGAGACCTAGTAGATAAGCTGCTAGGGCCTAGGTCGCTTCCGGAATTGATTTCACTTAATGTCCACAGTGTGTTAGAACGAGTATACACTTTGGGGGTTGCAGAAGTGGCAGGTAGCATTGAGGTGGTTCGAGATTATGATCCAAGCATTCCGAATATTCTCGGCGATCGAGGCCAATTAATTCAAGCCGTACTCAACTTATTGCGTAATTCAATTCAATCACTCAGCGAAAATCATGTTGACCGGCCACAAATAGTGATTCGTACGCGCACTAAACGACAAGTGACTTTAGGTTCGGCTAAGCTCAAGCTAGTCTGCCTAATTGAAGTGATAGATAATGGCATTGGCATAGCTAAAGATCTAAAAAACAGTATGTTTTTTCCAATGATAAGTGGCCGTGCTGATGGGAGTGGATTGGGTTTATCTATTTCTCAGTCCATCGTAAATCAGCACGCAGGCTTAATTGAATGTCATTCCGACACTAAGCAAACGGTGTTTTCCATTTGGCTGCCGCTTGATGTTTAAAAGAGGCCTTTTTATTGAGCGCAGTCATAGTGCAAAGGTCTTTAAAAGTAAATAAAGTTATTTCGAGTTTTTATTCATGAATAAGGTCGTTGCGACACTGGTCCAATGATCACGGATGTTTGTTGGTAGACAGTGGCGTTTGGTTTTGCTAACTACCGCTCTCTAGTGTTGATCAGATTGGTGAAACAGTCGCAGTAGGCGCTTGTTTTTGGATGTTCACTAGATTCGTTAAATATACCTTGATGTATTGTGTGTTGCACAAAATTGGAGAGCAGTATGAGCAAAGAATCGACCGTTTGGATAGTCGATGACGATAGATCGATTCGCTGGGTGCTAGAAAAATCATTGGCAAAGCCGAATTTGAATACTCGCACCTTCGACAACGCTGATTTAATGATAGAGCAGTTAAAAAAACAGCAACCGGATGTGATTGTCAGTGATATTCGTATGCCCGGTACCGACGGATTGGAATTACTGGAGTACCTAAAGCAGCGGTTTCCAAAAATACCTACGGTGATAATGACTGCCCATTCAGATTTAGACAGTGCAGTTGCGTCCTACCAAGGGGGCGCGTTTGAATATTTACCAAAACCTTTTGATATTGATTATGCTGTCTCTATTGTTGAGCGAGCGATTGCGTTCTCCTCTGAATTGGCGGCAGACGCCCCAGATCAGCAAAGCCAGCAAAGCACAGAAATAATCGGTGAATCTTCTGCAATGCAGGAAGTTTTTCGGGCTATTGGGCGCTTGGCTCAATCGAATATTACAGTACTTATAAATGGTGATTCAGGCACAGGTAAAGAATTAGTTGCCCATGCTTTACATCACCATAGCCCGCGCAAGAAAGCGGAATTTATTCCTCTAAATATGGCTGCAATCCCCAAAGATTTAATTGAATCGGAGCTGTTTGGACATGAGAAAGGCGCCTTTACCGGAGCTAATAGTGCTCGGCGCGGGCGTTTTGAACAGGCAGATGGGGGCACCTTGTTTTTAGACGAAATTGGGGATATGCCGGCTGAAGCACAAACTCGATTGTTGCGGGTATTGGCCGACGGTGAGTTCTACCGGGTAGGGGGTCACACGTCGGTTAAAGTAGATGTGCGGATTATTACCGCGACGCATCAGAACCTAGAAGCACTAGTGGCTGAAGGTAAATTTCGCGAAGACTTATTTCATCGTTTGAATGTTATTCGCATACACTTACCCAGTCTCAGTCAACGTCGCGAAGATATTATTAAACTCGCCAATCATTTATTGCACAGAGCAGCTGATGAGCTGGATGTTGAAACTAAAGTGCTCTCAGCAGAAGCGGAACAGTTTTTTCTGCGTTTGCCTTGGCCAGGTAATGTTCGGCAATTGGAGAACACTTGTCGCTGGTTAACAGTAATGTGTGCTGCAAGAGAGATTTTGGTGCAAGATATGCCGCCTGAATTAAAGACAGAGCAAGTTGATACTCAAACACGATTAGCATCGAACGCGGGAGACTGGCAGCAATTGCTCAGTTATTGGGTTGTAGAACAGCTTGAGAGTGGACACAAAGAAGTGCTGCATGATGCTTTGCCCCGTTTTGAGACCGTGATGATAGAGGCTGCGTTAAGTCACACGAATGGCAAGAAGCATGAGGCAGCTAAACTATTGGGCTGGGGTAGAAATACTTTAACCCGAAAGCTTAAGGAATTGAGCTTATAATTTAGACTCGAGCGGTTCAGCCTAAATTGGGCAGTTAGGCGCGAATAAGCTGTGCAATATATTGTTGTGTAAAGGAAGTGAGCAAAGTTCCTGGTCGCTTTATTGGTCCTTAGATATTTGTCTAGTCGTATCAAGAGTTTGTGAAGAATTTTTTGATTCGACTGTCGAACTTAGCTTCAATTAACATCTGCCCATTTACGCTTTTATCAAAAGTTATATGTGAGTCTCTCTGGTAGACTGTAGTTATTTTAGGAGAGTGAATATGCTGCATGTCGTGCTTTATGAGCCAGAAATTCCGCCAAATACGGGTAATATCATTCGTCTATGCGCTAATACAGGTTTTTCATTGCATTTAATTGAGCCTCTAGGGTTTGAAATTGACGACAAGAGAATGCGCAGAGCGGGACTTGATTACGCAGAGTTTTCACC
This sequence comes from Gammaproteobacteria bacterium, assembly GCA_034111875.1. Lineage (GTDB taxonomy): Bacteria > Pseudomonadota > Gammaproteobacteria > Pseudomonadales > Balneatricaceae > Rs1. Next base: position 38,542 of record JAWUWK010000091.1, on the reverse strand, counting down.
GCTTCAGGTACACGCTGATCTAGGTTCTTGTCTGGCGACTTTACCTGATGCAAAAATCTGGGCTATGACAACCAAAGCGACTGGACTGCACACTGATGCTAAGTTCTCAGTGGGAGATATTCTGTTGTTTGGGCCAGAAACGCGAGGCTTGCCGGTCGAGGTGAGAGAGTCGCTACCTAAAGAGCAGTGGTTAAAGTTACCTATGGTTCCTAGCAGTCGTAGCTTGAACCTTTCCAATGCCTGTGCAGTCACCGTTTACGAAGCTTGGCGTCAGTTAGATTATGCTCACAGAGATTCTTAAGAGTCAGTTAAATCATTAAAGGGCCTGTTAAAGCTCGCAAGAAGTAATGAGTGGGCTTATAAAGGTTGTGTTTTAGCTTGGTTGATAATTCATGTTGTCTAGAATATTTCGAAATTCTTCTTGGTTGTGTTAGGTGATTACTGTTAATGAAATACTTTGAAATTTTATTGAGGCACTTGTCTATATTACGCTCTGTGTCTTTAGTCTTGCTTTTTTCGGCTAATTCAAGTGTCGCTAAAGGCATCAGTGTGGATGCGATGTGTCAGAAAATTGGTGCCAAGTTATCTAGTGTATCAAGTCTAGAGTGCCAAAGACTAAAATTTAACTCGCCGCGTTTTTTCTCTGTCCAAGGACTGCCTATTCTTGAAAAGCATTACGCCTCTGCTAAAAACAAACAATATGTCCCAAAAATTTTATTCATTGGCGGAATTCATGGCGATGAATATTCCAGCATCAGCGTTACCTTTAAATGGTTAAAAACCCTCGATAAGCATCATAGTGGGTCTTATGATTGGCACTTCGTACCGCTAGTCAATCCCGATGGATTATTGAGAAAGAGCTCTAGGCGGGTTAATGCTAACAATATTGATTTGAATAGGAACTTCAAAACGGCTAGAAACAGCCTGTCAGCTATAGAGCATTGGGAAAAAAAGACGAAACAAAGAGAGCGATACTTTCCAGGTGTGCAGGCGTTAAGTGAGCCTGAATCTAGCGCAATTCATCAGTTAATTGAAGAGATAAAACCGACGGTGATAGTCTCTGTGCATGCCCCGCATGGCATTTTAGACTTCGATGGTAAAGTGTTGCCGCCCAAGCGTTTAGGTCCATTGCATTTGAGGTCATTAGGTACTTACCCTGGGTCGCTAGGTAACTATGGCTACTATATAAAAAATATCCCGGTGATGACGATAGAGCTTGAGCACGCCGGTATAATGCCCAAAGAGCATCAAATTTCAAGGATGTGGGTAGACTTAGTGCGTTGGATTAAAATCAAAACTGACTCTAAAGAGATCATTGCTATCATCGAATGAGTGACTGTGAAGAAAAGATTTGAACACTTCCTTAGAAAAAAGAGTCAACCTTTATTAGGCTTAACTAGATGAGAACTTTATCGCCATTTATAATGCGCAATTTTTTAAGCTGAGTTTGATCGGTTCAGAAAAAAAACAGGGTTCAAGCCCTGTTTTAAGATTTCCCATAGCTACTTAGTGCTGAGTTTCGTCAGCAATAGGTGCAGTCGTCTCTTCTGTTGTTTCTTTATGCAATTTTTCAAGTTGTTGTGCGAAAAGCGCATCAAAGTTAACAGGTGCCAGCATAAGTGCTGGGAAGCTTGCTTTAACCACTAAACTATCGATTGTTTCTCTAGCATATGGGAATAATATATTAGGGCAAAAAGCACCTAAAGCATGATGTGTTTCATCATCTTCCATGCCAGAAACAACAAAGATACCCGCCTGCTGCACTTCTATCAAAAAGGCAGTGTCTGCTTCGTTCTTAGCGGTCACAGTCAAGGTAAGTACCACTTCGTAAACATTTTCACCAAGTTCTTGAGACTGAGTGTTCATCTCAAGGTTTATTTCTGGCTTCCATTCTTGAGTGAAAGATTGTGGGCTATTTGGGGCTTCCAGAGAAATATCCTTTAAATAGATACGCTGAATGCTAAACTGGGGTGCTTGTTCTTCGGCCATGATATATCAGTCCTTAAGATTCTATTGGTTGAGTAAACTATCTAATTGGCCTTTGCGCTCTAGAGAGTAGAGTTCATCGCAGCCGCCAATATGCTGTTCATTAATAAAAATTTGTGGCACGGTGTGACCACCGCTGCGGGCCATCATTTTCTGTCGTAATCCGGCTGTCTTATCTACTGCCAATTCCGTAAAGGTAGTATTTTTTTGCTTTAACAGCATTTTTGCTCTAACGCAAAAAGGACAAAATTGAGTTGTATATATTTCAATCTGAGGCATCTGTAAAACCTATTTAATTAAAGGTAAACTCTGCGCTTTCCATTCGACGATGCCGCCTTTTAAGCGCACTACTTTCTCAAATCCTGCGGCCATGAGTTTTTTGCAAGCAGTACCTGATGTTTGGCCCATATTGCATACGACCACAATATCTTTAGTCTTGTATTTATCCAGTTCATTGATACGTTTGTCGAAATCGACCAATGGGATGTGGGTAGCGTTAGTGATTGTGCCTGTCTCCCATTCTTTTTTGCCGCGGATGTCTAACACTAGCGCATCATGCTTGTTAATAAGTAGCACGGCTTCAGAAGTACTCACTGATGCGCCGCCTTTCTTACTTTCACTAAACAGCAACATGCCGAGGGCTATTAGGAAAGCAATGACAAGTAGGTAGTTATTTGTGACGAATTCAATTATTTGTTCCATTTTGTACCTTAATTTTTTACACGGACTAAAAAAATATAGCGACCAAGTATACATGGGCACTCCTAAGCTGGTAAGGCTTAGACGAATAAAATAATCAATAATATTAGATTGTCGAGTGAGATTGATCCACTAAGCAGCCAGTACAACCGCTAAAAGCAATGCCTGCTCAGGGAAGGAGCGAATAAATGCCCAAATGTTACCTCTCAATGGATAATACTTTGCGAGTGTTCTGGCGAAAGTAACTGGCCAAGTGGTTGATCACTTAGATACCCTGTGGGTCACTTTGGACTTGTTCGCTACTTTCTAAGTCGATTAAACTTCGTAGAAATATCCAGTTAAGTGGTTTGTATACTTTTAGCTTAAGGCTTTTTTCGGTAGGATTACTAGCTTCAAGTTAGCTTTCTATCTAGTCTTACAAAACTTTCAGAGGAAACTCCTAGAAATGACCGGTATAAATACTATTGCATTGATAATTCTTGATGGATTTGGCGTTGAAGTCACTGATTCTTCTGCTATTACTGTTGCCAATACACCAGTATGGGATAAGCTGATGGCAGAGAATCCGCACAGCTTGATTAAAACATCAGGCCAAGCAGTCGGTTTACCTGAGGGTCAGATGGGCAACTCTGAAGTGGGTCATATGAATATCGGTGCCGGACGGGTCGTATATCAAAACCTAACGCGCATAACTAAAGCCATTGCCGATGGTGACTTTTATCAAAACTCAGTATTGATTGCAGCGATTGATAAAGCACTGGCGAATAAAGGGGCGGTGCATTTTACTGGTCTGTTATCACCAGGAGGGGTGCATTCGCATCAAGAACACTGTTTCGCTGCAATCAAAATGGCGGCACAGCGCGGCGTTAAAAAAATCTTCCTGCACGCGATTTTAGATGGTAGAGACACTCCACCGCGCTCAGCAATGCGTTCTCTAGAACAAGCCCAGCAAGTGTTTGATGCGCTGTTACCGTCCTTGGAGGAAGGTGGAATTGCTAGCGTTGTAGGTCGTTATTTTGCGATGGATAGAGATAATCGTTGGGATAGAGTAGAGCAGGCCTATTCTGCAATGGCTAATGGCAAAGGTCTGTTTAATAGTGGCAGTGCGGTGCAGGCTTTAGAAGAAGCTTACCAACGCGATGAGAATGATGAATTTGTCAGTGCAACTTGTATTCATGGCCTGGATGGGCGGGTAAGTGACGGTGATAGCATTATCTGTTTTAATTTTAGACCTGACCGCTCGCGCGAGATTACCCGTGCGTTTGTTGAAACCGATTTTCAACATTTCTCGCGTGGCAGGTCTATCGATCTCGCGGACTATGTAATGTTCACCGAATATGCTGCGACTATTGAGGCTAGCTGCGCTTATCCACCTTCTCATATCAGCAACGATTTAGGGGAGTATGTCTCTGCACTTGGCAAAACGCAGTTGAGAATTGCTGAAACAGAGAAATATGCCCACGTCACTTTCTTTTTTAACGGTGGTCAAGAAGAGGAGTATCCGGGAGAAAAACGTATTTTAGTGCCTTCGCCTGATGTCGCCACTTATGATTTGCAGCCTGAAATGAGCGCTCCTGAATTAACCGAAAAGCTCTGTAGCGCGATTAAATCTGAAGCTTTTGATTTGATTATCTGCAACTTTGCGAATCCTGATATGGTTGGTCATACCGGTGTTTTTTCGGCCGCGGTTAAGGCCGTTGAAGCCGTTGATCTCGCTTTAGGAAAAGTACTTGAGGCGATGGCGAGTGTGTCAGGTGAGACACTAGTGACAGCAGATCACGGCAATGTTGAGATGATGCTTAATCCCGAAACCGGTCAAGCGCACACCTCGCATACTATTTTCCCGGTAGGACTTGTTTATGACGGACCTAAAAATAGCTGTATAACGCTTAATGATGGTGCTTTATGCGATCTGGCGCCGACAATACTCGGCCTTATGGGTCTAGAAAAACCGCCTGAGATGACAGGGGTGTCGCTTGTTAAAAACGATTAATGCGTTTTTTTCACTGCGCGCTGCTTATGTTGTCGTTTTGGTTTTACTCTGTGCGCTCACCCCCTGCGTTTCTTTTGCTGCACAGTCAATCCAAGAATCTAAATCTCAAGTCAAGCAACTGCATAAAGTACTGCTAAGACTGCAAAAAGATTTAAAAGCTGAACGTTCAAAGCGTTCTAAAGAAGAGCGCGCGTTCCAAAAAAATGAACAAGATATCGCCAAACTTGCTCCGAGTATCTCAGCCATTGATAGGCAACTAAAAAAGTTGCAGCAAAACCTCAACGGCTATCTTGGCAATCGCGATAGGATAGCGGCTCAATTAGAAGTACAGAAACAGCATTTACTGGTATTGTTAAAGCAGCGCTATCAAATGGGAGAGCAGACGCCTTTAAAGCTTTTGCTGAATCAAAAAGATCCTGAAAAAATGTCGAGGATGTCGATCTATTTAGATAGGATTCGGCAACAGCAGAGCGAACAAGTGATTGCTTTTCGACAGCTGTTAGTAAAACACGATACCAACAATGTTAAGATTGACAGTACTCAATTAACTTTAGTCGCCGAAAAAAAATCGCTGTTGTTACGACAAGCTAAACTCGAGCTTACGCGAGTGCAACGCAAGAAAAATTTACAGTTAATAGAGCGGAAAATCAGCAAAAACAATCTTAAGATGAAGCAAGTGGCCGCTGACAAGAAAAGACTTGAAAGAGTCATTTCTCGTATTCAGACAGTCATTTCTGCGCCAAAAGTAGTAAAAATTGCGAACCCTACTAAAGTGATTAATGAATCGCTACCAATAATGAATAGTCCCGCGAGAGTGATCGATAATAGGCCCTTTAAAAATCTCAAAGGTAAGCTCAAGTGGCCGGTGAAAGGCAAGATTGTGCGACGATTTGGCGCCTTGGAAAATAATTTGTCCTATGACGGTGTTCTTATTCGTGCAAAGCAAAGCTCTGCGGTACGTGCCGTGCATACTGGAAAAATTGTGTTCGCCAATTGGCTGCGAAGTTATGGAATGTTGATGATAGTTGATCACGGCAGAGGTTATTTAACCTTATATGGCCACAATGATCAGTTAAACAAAAAAGTCGGCGATACAGTTTTTCCCGGTGAAGTGATCGCCTTGGTGGGTAGTTCAGGGGGCAATACCCGCGCTGGTTTGTATTTTGCGGTGCGCCGCGATGGGCAGACGACCAACCCACTAGGATGGCTTACAAAACGTTAGTTTGTCTTTCTTCAATCTGTCTTTGGATATTTAAATAAGGATTTAATTATGAGTAAAAACTGGGTTAGTTTAGTATTAAGTTCTAGCTTGTTATTAGGCTCTGGAACGGCATGGGCTGCTGAAAAGACAGAGCACATAGAAGAAATTACTGAAGAAGAAATTACTGAAGTAGAAAAAAGTTTGCCACTAGCAGAGCTAAGGCGTTTCAGCGAAGTGTTCGATCGTATTAAAGCCGCTTATGTAGAACCTGTGTCGGACAGTCAATTGCTCGAAGATGCGGTGCGCGGAATGCTTATGGGGCTCGATCCTCACTCATCGTATTTGGCTGAGAAAGCTTACAGTGAATTGCAGATTCAAACCTCTGGCCAATTCGGTGGTGTTGGGGTGGAAGTAAGTCAGAATGATGGCGTTATAAGAGTAATCACTGCTATTGATGATACCCCTGCTATGCAGGCGGGTATTAAGCCCGGTGATTTAATTATAAAAATTGACGGAAAAATTATTCAGTCGATCGGTGTTGAAAAAGCCATCGCGTTGATGCGCGGAAAACCTGGATCTGAAATTGTATTGACCCTTGTGCGCGATAGTGAAAAATCGCCTTTTGATGTCAGTCTTGAAAGAGCCTTAATCAGTGTCACTAGTGTAAGATCGCGGCTATTAGAAACAGGCATAGCCTACCTGCGTATTAGCCAATTCCAGCGTCGTACCGCAAAAGATGTGAACCAAGCACTCTCAGACCTGCAAGATAAAGCAAGTCTGAAAGGGTTGATTTTGGATTTGAGAAATAATCCCGGTGGTGTCTTGCAAGGTGCTGTGGATGTCTCGGATGCCTTTGTTGATAAAGGCACTATCGTTTCGACAAAAGGTCGATTGGCAAGTGCTCAGACTCGTTTTGTTGCGACGTCTGCAATGTCGGTAGCGGATATACCTATGGTTGTGCTGATTAATGCAGGCTCAGCTTCTGCTTCTGAAATCGTTGCCGGTGCATTGCAAGATAAACAACGTGCCATCATTATGGGCACCGCCAGTTTTGGCAAAGGCTCAGTGCAAACTGTTTTAGAGTTGACTGGTGAAAGAGCTATTAAGCTGACAACGGCTAGATACTACACGCCCAGTGGTCGCTCTATTCAAGCCCAGGGTATAGTGCCTGATATTGTCGTCCAACAAGTACAAGTTAACGCTGGAAAAAGAGTCGATAGACTCAAAGAAAAAGACCTATCAGGGCACCTTGAAAATGGTGTAAAAGTAGATGCCGCGAGTAAAAAAAGTGATTTATTAGAAACTGACTTTCAACTCTATGAGGCCTTGAATTTGGTAAAAGGCTTAGTCATTGCGCAACAGGCAAAGCGCAAAAACTAGCCGCTGTGTTTACCGTTTGCCTATTACCCTTGAGTTCAAATAATTTAATTGGAATTTATTATTAAGTATCTTCTCATTCTCATTTTAATCAGTGGCTCACTCGTTACTAAGGCTGAAAATTTATCTAACTTAGCGACACAAAAAAGCGTTAGCTTGGCGGTTTTGATCGATGATATGGGGCAGTCGTTGCGACTCAATCAAGCAGCGCTGGCATTGCCTGGGGCTGTGAGTTTTGCTTTTTTACCTTTTAGCCCCTACAGTAAAAAACTGGCCAATAAAGCACGGCAACTGAACAGAGAAGTGATGTTACATGTACCAATGGAAAACGTTCATAATTACCCTTTAGGCCCTGGGGCAATGACTGCTCAGATGTCTGAAATTGAGTTTAAAACCACCCTGTTGAAGAGTATTCGCGCCATACCTCACTTAACGGGCATGAACAATCATATGGGTAGTAAATTAACCACCTTAAACCCGCAGATGCGATGGACGATGGAGGTGGCTAAGGCCCAGCGACTGTTTTTCTTAGACAGTAAAACGACCAGTGCCAGTGTGGCCTTGCAACAAGCGCGGGAAGTGGGTGTTACTAGCATTGCACGAGATATATTTTTAGACCATGAATTGAGTTTAGAAGCCATAAATACACAGTTTGAGCGATCTATAGCCATCGCCAAAAAACGTGGTTATGCAGTTGTGATAGGTCATCCTCACGCACTGACCGTTAAGTTTTTGCAACATAAATTGGGCACGTTAGCAGCCAGAGGGGTGAACTTAGTCTCGGTATCTAGTTTGATATCACAGTTGTCTAAAACAGATTCACACGCGCTAGCGCTACACGAGACTATTACTGAAAAGCCCTGATTTAGGAGGGTTATTACTTGGTAATTAGCCGAGCTTTAATGTTTATCACTGTACTGCTGTTAGGCGCTATTGCGATTAACCAATCGGCTTTAGCGGCGGTTTTTTTGCTCACAGGATAAGTGCTGCTTATAATTTCCCAGTGGTGATTAAAATGAGCAGATAAATCGAGATTTTTGGCCTGTTTCGCACTGTTATTAATAATTAACTGAACGCCAACTAAAAAACCATTAAAGGTTTTTTCATGGTTTGTTTGACGCTGTACAATACTTATATCAAAAGCTTTCCCTGTTTCTAGCTGGACGCTGTCATTGGCTATACTTTGAGAAAAGTGACTTGCGCCAATAAATTGAAGTTCATTGTTACTGTCTGGATTAAAGACTCTTGCCTGTCCTGAAGGGAGGGCGATACCTAGACCACTATTTTTGTCATTTTTGAATTTGAAATAGGTTTTCGGGTTAGTTCTTATCTCCTTTTTATCCAGATAAGAGTTTATGTTAAATTGATAGCTATTGCCTGATATCACTGGAACGTTCTGTGACTCAAGAAAAGGTACTTGGGTTTGTTGGCGCGGATTAAGTGTGGTTTTTTGAGCAAGTTTATACAATTGCAAGTCACCAATACTGCTGCCTACTCCCGCCTTTAAGTTAGCGGCATTAGCCATCATTGCCTGTGCCTTTTGCGGTGAGTGTCGCATTGATCTTGTTTGTGGGACTGATACATTGCCCGCAATTAATTTTATAGTGGCGTTGCTAAACTGGGTGTTGGTATTATTAAAGAGTGAGGCTAGGCCTTTAATGTTTAGTTTATTACGCTGCTGGTTTAGCTCCAACACATAATCCATTTTCCATTCAAGACCATTACTTAAATAGCTAATGAGGATGTTATTCGTGGTTTTTTTGCCTGTCGATTTAAAGGTTAAACTGGGTGTTAATAGCATGTTTTTTGGCATTTTAGGAAAGATAAAACGCCATACTGGACTGTGTAAGGGAATCGCTTCAATAGCGCCATTAATTTCGACGATGACTGTCTGATCACTAATGTTTAACAGTTTAACTTTTTGCCTTGTCTCCTCGTTAGTCACAGGGGAAGCTTTGACTAAAATGATTTGTTTGCCAATCGCATCCCGCAATAGGCTATGGTAGCTGATAGTCGACCTGTTTAAGGATTGTTCAATGATTTTTCCGGCATTTTTGATTTGTAAACTCTCAGCGTGCAATTGTTGGCTAACATCTCTGACATGGACACTATCGTTTTTGTCTATAGCGCCTAGAAGCCTCTGGTCTTGGACCAGAGCTAAATTATCGGAATATAAAGTGATGGTTAAATTATTTTGATCGGCTTGAGTTAAGGTCAGCGTTTTAGCATTTACAACAGAGCATAGTAAGCTGGTTGAAAGAAAAATAGCGGTTGCTACAAGTGGATGACGCATATCTGCTCGCATGATGCTCCTATTGCCTGCAGAGCAAGCGGTTGTTGGTTTTTAGATCAGGTTATTTTACGTCTAAGGCAACTCTGAATCCCCAAGAGTTTCGCTTACTGTCTGGAGGGTGACGGTAACGACTAGCAGAGCGGGTAATTCTCTCAATATCAAACCAAGAGCCACCGCGCATGGTTCGATTTTTGCAGCCAGCAGGTTGGTAAGGGCTGCCATCGGCCTTCGCCGCTGAGTAATCTTCCCGATAGCAATCTATTACCCATTCATCAACGTTGCCATTGAGATCATAAATTCCCCAAGGGTTAGGCTTCAAAGAGCCGATAGCCAAAGGTTGTTTTCCACCCAGTGGATCGCCACAATCTGTGCAGTGAGCAAAGCCGGGAGAGCTGGTATCTCCCCACCAGAAGTTAGTGGTCGTGCCGGCGCGTGCCACATACTCCCATTCTGCTTCAGTTGGTAATCGGTACGGCAAGCCAGTTGCCTTGGCTAACCAGCGAGTATAAGCCCTTGCATCGCGCCAAGTCACATTGATGACGGGCTGTAAATCCCGCCCCCAACCGTCATCATCAGGTAACTTTCTGGCTGTTTGTCGAGCAAAAAAATCGTACTGGGCAAAACTCACTTCGTAGCGTGCTAGGGCGAATTGATGTTTGAATTCTACACGATGTGCCGGTTTTTCGTTATCGTTACCATCACCGCTGCTATCACCCATCATAAAACTGCCCGCAGCAATGACGACCATATCTGGGCCATAATTACCTTCCGCTAGAGGGTCTCGAAACACACTCAGCGGAGCGGAGCCTGGAGTGTGTGGCTGGCTAATTTGTTGATTGAGCGATTTGTTTTGAATCTCGAGATGTTTAGCCTTAGCTTGCGCTAGTTCGAGTAAAGAGGCGTTTAACTCGAGTGTTTGGGCTTGTGCTTGAGATTGTGTCTGAAGTGTTTCAAATCTTGCATTCGCTGAATCAATTTTAGCCGTACTTGAAAAAACGCCTAAAATGAAACCAATGGCCATGCCCAGTAATAACAGGCTAATGGGCAGGACAAATTTAGGCACAGGCAAGCTTAAGGTTCTTTTACCTATTTTAAGGTCGAACCGTTTTGATTTGGATTGCGAGCTTATATCATCTTGCAGTAAGGCTTCATGAGCTTCCGCCGACGCTGGCTGTTGTGAATCATTGGGGAAGAACGCCTTTACGAACTGTGCCGCGTTAGTATAGCGTTGGCTACTTTTGCTTGAGAGTGCTTTTTGTAAGCAGTTCCACTGTTCATCAGTAATCTCTTGTGGTTTCAATAATGATGTTGCTGCACGTTCAGATTCTGTGTCGGCTATGGAGAATTTGTCCCCAGCTAATAAACGATAAGCCACCACTGCTATGGCATAACTGTCTGAGCTTGAATCTATCGCGTCTTTTGTCAGAGCCTGTGGAGAGCAAGAGCTTTTGTAGCCGTAAACGCTGACAGGAGAATCTTCAGAGTCATGAAAAAATTCGCGCATTGAGATGGGGAGAAACTTGACGCCGCCTTTTTTAATGACGAACACAAATTGGTTTTCTATGCCCCCCAGTACTTGATGCCATTTCTTTGTGCTGATATTGACAGCCGCAGTGAGTTGGGTGAGTAAACCTTGAATTTGTTTAATATTGATACGATTCTTGGCGCTGGTGGTTATTAATTGATCTAGTGTTAGGCCTTCAACCGGTTCGAAGGCGAAGAACAGTAGTCCTCCTTTGTGGATAAAGTAACCATAAATGTCCGCTACATGTGGATGGCTAATGCCTTTAGAGCGAATAATCTGCTTTTTAAAATTAGCTAAAAAGCTTTTATTCGACAACAGTGAGGGGGTGAGCATAATGAGACTGACATCAATAGGATTCTTAGTGCTAACGTCATCCGCTTGCCACAATTGCCCCAGTGGGCAGTCAAATGCTGTGCCCCGCAGTTGGAATTTATGATGGTCTGGTCCTACCAGCATGCCCTCCTTTAATTCACTGAATATAGTGTCTCTTAATTGTGCCATAAAGATTTTATTTTATATCGCCAATTGAGTTATTTTGCATAAGGTTAATTAGGCACTAGTGTCTAGTGCAGGCAAATTTTTGATGAGTTCATCAACAGCCTTCATTTGTCTAAGGTAAGGTTCAAGCTTGTCCAGTGCTAAAGCGCATGGACCGTCGCACTTGGCATTATTAGGGTCTGGATGTGCTTCCAAGAACAATCCCGCAATGCCTTGAGCTAACCCTGCTCTAGTTAGCTGTGCAACCATTGCTCTGCGCCCGTCTGCACTGTCATTGCGACCACCGGGGAGTTGTAGGGCGTGTGTAGCATCGAAAACAACAGGGTAAGAGAGTTCTTTCATAATACTAAAACCGAGCATATCAACGACTAGGTTGTTGTAGCCGAAGCTAGTGCCTCGCTCACATAAAATAAGATTACTGTTGCCGGCCTGTTCGAATTTGTTGAGGATGTGAGCCATTTCATGGGGCGCTAAAAATTGGCCTTTTTTAATGTTAATGACCGCACCAGTTTTCGCCATAGCTTCGACTAGGTCCGTCTGTCTCGATAGGAAAGCGGGTAATTGTATAACATCACAGACTTCGGCGGCGAGTGCCGCTTGAGCCGGTTCATGGACATCAGTGATGATAGGCAGATCAAAAGTGGTTTTTATTTCTTCTAGAATTTTCAATCCCTCTTCGATACCCAGTCCTCTGTAAGAGGTCAAAGAAGAGCGGTTAGCCTTATCAAAAGAGGCCTTAAAAATATAGGGGATATCTAGCTTGAGGGTAACTTCGGCATAGGTTTCTGCAATACTTAAGGCCAAATCGCGCGATTCGATAACATTCATGCCACCAAACAGAATCATAGGTTTATCATTTGACACATCAATATTGCCGATCTTTATGTTTTTTTGAAGCATATACTTGCCCGCTATGTTTTATATCATTAAAAATTTGTCTCTAAGCTATCTAAGCTTTTCTGACTCAGCACTCATCAACGCTGAAAAACCTGAGGTTGACCATTATTCGAGTCATGCTCGCTAAAAAGTCTGCAGTACAGCGAATAAAAATTGGTTTAAAATCTTATTTTAAGCGCTAGCATCAGGTAAGTCGCAGAGGCTTCTGTCATTGTATGACAGCTGACTAAGTTTTTCGTTAGAACAAACAGTACTTTAATAGTTTGCTATAGCCTAAGATAGTGCAATGATAAAATTTAATTAAAAAAACGGGGATATATAGCCGTGAATATAGAGCAGCTTCTAAAAGACTGTCGAGAATTACAAGATAGCTTTGATTGCCTTTTGTTATCCAGTGTGAACAGTTGTGGTGAGCCACTGTCTAGTTTTGCGCCTTATATCGAGCATGAGACAAATTTTTATATTTTTGTTAGTGAGTTGGCAGAGCATACTGGCAATATGCTTGAGACAGCCAAGGCAAGTGTGATGTTCATAGAAGGCGAGCAAAGCGCTAACAACCTCTATGCAAGAAAACGCGCCATTATTCAAGTCAGTGTAACCCAAGTGGAGGAAAATTCAGGGTTGATGGATAAAATAATCAGCAAAATGCTGGCTAGGCACGGAAAGACTATTACATTGCTGCGCTCTTTGGCTGATTTTAGAATGCTTGAGTTAAAGCCTAATAAAGGTCGTTACATCGTTGGATTTGGTAAAGCTTATGATTGGGATGTGCAGGCCGGTACTCTGACTCATATTTCTGAGAAAAAGGTTAAACAGGATCGCTAATTGGCTGAAACAGATTATAGGGGTGGAATTTCTATCAATGTTAGTCTGATTTTTTAACCGACTAAGGTTCCATCATAGCAACAACGACAGTTTTTACTAAAAAAGCGCCTAGACCTAAACCTAGCACTGCGAACAGTATCACGGTGCCAAATTTTCCAGCGTTTGATTTTTTAGCCAAATCATAAATGATAAAAAATACAAAACAGCCTAAACCTAAGATGCCCAGATTTAGCATGATTGATTCAATTTCAGCGAGTCGCATGGGGGAGTTATCTCAATAGCAATCATCTGCACTAATCTAAATATGCTTTAGTCCAGGGAATGTGAAATGGTGGTGGGAGGTGGATTCGAACCACCGAAGCTTTCGCGTCAGATTTACAGTCTGATCCCTTTGGCCGCTCGGGAATCCCCCCACACCACATACAGTTTATAACTATATGTTATTAGACAATTTCAAACCCGAAAAGTCACTCTTGTCTCGTTGAGTGTCGACGCTTTGTCAATGCTTATCAAGGGCGCGTATCATAAGTTTACTCATGACATTTGTAAATAGTTTTTTTAATAAAATCGTCTATTTTTAATTTTCAAAAAAAGTAGCAAAGCGGGCGGTTTTTAGCACATAATAAAATTTATTAGCGCTTCCCCCAGCAGCTCTGGACTGGCGTCAAATTTTTCTCTTAGAGTGTCAGATTTAACAAATCTAAGAGTTGAAATTACCTGTAAAGTCTCTATATTTAGTGTCTGTTCAAGTCTAGATTGACTACATATAGTGTGCTTGAACACTATTATGATTCGCTGTCTAGTTAAAGAGCGGCTGGATGACTAATAAAAGCCGCTGGCACAAGTCACCGTGAAAAGAAATTTTCTCAGTGGGAGGTGATCTGACAGCCGACTGCTATGATTAAATACTGAGTGTCTTATCTTGGTCGGCACTATTAGGTGATACGAGAGAATCTCTACTGTGACTAAATGAAAAAGGTTTGGCCTACGTTCTGACGTTAGAAAGCTATAATAGTTGGCTAAAAATCAGGCGCTGTTCGTTATAGTTTGCGTTTTATAGCATGAGTTTATAAATAAGACGACAAGTTGAAAATAATTATTGATGGAGTTTAAGGTTAAATGCAGCAAAATTTAATGGTTACCAAACGCGATGGTCGAAAAGAACAAATTGATCTTGAGAAAATCCACCGTGTAGTAATCTGGGCCGCCGAAGGGTTAGATCAAGTTTCACCTTCTGAAGTTGAATTAAAAGCGCATATACAGTTCTTCGATGGTATGAAAACTGGAGATATTCACGAAACGCTAATAAAATCTGCGGCGGATTTGATTTCAGAACAAACCCCGGATTATCAGTTTTTAGCGGCACGCTTAGCTATCTTCCACTTACGAAAACGCGCCTATGGTAATTTTGAGCCACCGGCGTTGTATGAACACACTAAAACGATGGTGGAATCTGGTCGTTATGATAAGCACTTGCTTGTGGATTATACTGAGCAAGAGTTTGCGCAACTCAATAGTTTTATTGATCACAGTCGCGACATGACATTTTCGTATGCGGCGGTTAAACAGCTGGAAGGCAAATATTTAGTACAAAACCGAGTAACTGGGGATATTTACGAAAGCCCGCAAGTGCTTTATATGCTAGTTGCCGCTTGTCTGTTCGCCAATTACCCACAAGCCACAAGGCTTGATTATATAAAGCGCTTTTATGATGCCACTTCTACCTTTAAACTCTCACTGCCGACACCTATAATGGCAGGTGTACGCACCCCTACACGACAGTTTAGCTCTTGTGTATTAATAGAAACAGGCGACAGCTTAGATTCGATTAACTCTACGTCGTCAGCCATAGTTAAATATGTTTCCCAGCGCGCTGGCATAGGCATTAATGCTGGGCGTATTCGCGCCTTAGGTAGCCCAATACGCGGTGGTGAAGCATTTCACACAGGTTGTATTCCGTTTTATAAACATTTTCAAACGGCCGTTAAATCCTGCTCTCAAGGTGGGGTTCGCGGTGGGGCAGCCACGCTTTTTTATCCCATTTGGCATCTTGAAGTTGAATCGCTGTTAGTGTTGAAGAACAATCGCGGCGTCGAAGAAAATAGAGTTCGCCATTTAGACTATGGCGTACAGCTCAATAAACTCATGTACCAGCGCTTAGTTAAAGGCGGTAATATCACTTTATTTAGTCCTCATGAAGTGCCAGGTTTGTACGATGCTTTTTTTGCAGATCAAGAGCAATTCGAACGCTTATACGAACAGTATGAGCGAGATGAATCTATTCGTAAATCAACCATTAAAGCCGCTGAACTGTTTGGCATGCTAGCTTCTGAGCGTGCTTCTACAGGACGTATTTATATTCAAAATGTTGATCACTGTAATACACACAGCCCCTTTGATCCTAAGGTTGCCCCTGTAAAACAGTCAAATTTATGTCTAGAAATTGCGCTGCCGACTAAGCCCCTGTCGCATATTAACGATGAGGAAGGTGAAATTGCGCTTTGTACTCTCTCTGCGTTTAATCTAGGTGCACTTGACAGTTTAGATGAGTTGGAATCCTTGTCTGAGTTGATTGTGCGCGCACTAGACAGTCTATTAGATTATCAAAACTATCCGATTATTGCCGCTCAGCTGGCCACTGATAATCGTCGTACTTTAGGGGTAGGGGTGACTAACCTTGCGTATTACTTAGCCAAGAATGATGTTAAATATTCTGATGGTTCTGCCAATGGATTGGTTCATCGTACGTTTGAAGCCATTCAATACAACTTGTTGAAAGCGTCAAACCGACTGTCGAGAGAGTTTGGTCCCTGTCTAAAGTTTTCTGAGACAACTTATTCTCAAGGCATTTTACCGATCGACAGTTACAAAAAGGAAGTCGATAGTTATTGCAGTGAGCCTCTGCAATACGATTGGGAGTCGCTGCGCAGCGCTATAGTCAAAGATGGATTGCGTAACAGTACCTTAATGGCGTTGATGCCTTGCGAAACCTCTTCTCAAATTACTAATTCAACTAATGGTATAGAGCCGCCACGTGGCTTTGTCTCAGTTAAAGCCAGTAAAGACGGCATTTTGAAGCAAGTGGTGCCCGAATACTTAAAGTTGAAAGATAAATATGAATTACTCTGGGATATACCGTGCAATGAAGGTTATTTGCAACTGGTGGGTATCATGCAAAAATTTGTAGATCAGGCAATTTCAGCCAATACAAATTATGACCCAAGTAAATTTCCCGCGGACAAAGTGCCTATGAAACAACTGCTGAAAGATTTACTAACCGCGTATAAATATGGTCTTAAAACACTTTATTATCATAATACCCGAGATGGTGCCTCAGAAAACCACTCAGAAGATGACTGTGCTAGCGGCGCTTGCAAGCTATAAACTTAAGGCCCAGCAATTGCTGGGACTTTCACAACTTAAAACATTTTTTGGCAGTGACTCATGTCTTATACTACTTTTAATGCGAAGAATTTTGACTCTACAAAAGAACCTATGTTCTTTGGGCAAAACGTCAATGTTGCCCGATACGACAAGCAAAAATATCCGATTTTTGAAAAACTCATAGAAAAGCAATTGTCATTTTTCTGGCGACCTGAAGAAGTTGATTTGTCCAAAGATCGCAAAGACTTCATTGATATGCCTGAACATGAAAAGCATATTTTTCTGAGCAATCTTAAATATCAGACGTTGTTAGATTCAGTACAAGGTCGTTCACCGAATGTAGCTTTTTTACCGATTGTTTCAATTCCTGAGCTTGAAACTTGGTTGGAAACTTGGGCTTTCAGTGAAACGGTGCATTCGCGATCATATACCCATATCATTCGAAATATAGTCAATGATCCATCGCTAATCTTCGATGAGATAGTGACTAATCCTGAGATTGTCAAAAGAGCGGTAACAGTGACTAAGCTCTATGATGAGCTGATCCACTTAATTTCAGCGCAAAATATACACGGTTACGGCAAGCACACTATTAACGGTCAAGTGTATGACTGCACACTCTGGAATTTAAAGTGCAAAGTCTATCTAACCATAGTGTCGGTGAATGTATTAGAGGCGATTCGTTTTTACGTCAGCTTTGCCTGTTCTTTTGCTTTTGCAGAACGTGCCGTCATGGAAGGTAATGCTAAAATAATTAAGCTGATCGCACGTGATGAAGCGCTGCATTTAACTGGCACTCAAAGCATTCTTAATACCTTAGCATCGGGTGTTGATGATGCTGAATTTAAGGAAGTGGCACTCGCTTGCAAAGAAGAGGCAATCGGTCTTTTTGCCGAGGCAGCTGAGCAGGAGAAACAATGGGCCATTTATCTTTTTCAAAATGGTTCAATGATTGGCCTTAATGCGCAGATACTCAGCGATTATGTCGAATATATCACTAACGTTCGCCTTAAAGCGGTTGGCTTTGATGAGATATTTCCAAGTAGGCAAAATCCGCTACCTTGGATGAATGCTTGGTTGAGCAGTGACAATGTGCAAGTGGCGCCCCAAGAGTCAGAAATTAGTTCATATCTGGTTGGGCAGATCGATAATTCACTCGAAGAGGGTGATTTTGATGATTTTGATTTTTGATTAAAAAACTATCAAATAAAGGTGTTCCACGTATTAAAGTGGGCAACCAAACCTTCTATTACCAATATCAGCCAAGTTTGCTAGATTCTCTTGAGTCACAAGAGATACAAGCCCCTTACAGTTGTCGTGGTGGCTACTGTGGGTCTTGTAAAGTGCGCTTGTTGGCAGGGGAGGTGAGTTATACCGATCAAGGAATGGTTGATTTAAAAGAAGACGAAATACTGACCTGTATTTGCGTACCTAAAAGCCATATAGAGATAGAACTGCCCGAAGACTAACGTCCAGTATGTAGCAGGACGATCATTTTATTTTTGCATTATTTTTTTTATAGGGCTGTTATTGAATCGCGGGCGATTATTTAGTCCACAGATTTTATTGTGATAAGTTGTTGATTTTCTGTAATATCGATGACAGGTAGTAGGGCTGTTTTTTTTTACGTAGAATGCTGAAAAATAAGTGGTTTTTTCTGGTTGTAGAGAGTTTTGCTGGATTCGTAGCCGTTGAGTCTGTAAAATAACCAAATTGGCGGCTAAACTTATCCCTATAATTATCCACAGTTTCTCGCGTTTGATTATTGATCAACAGTTGATTACAGTCGCCTGATTTCTGCCATTTTGTTTTGATTGATAAAGTGCTTTATCGGCCATTTCTATCCATTGCTCGTGGCGTTGAAATGAGGGGTGAATCTCAGTGAGACCAAAACTAAGGGTAATCTTTATTTCTTGACTATCATAAACTATGTTGGTTTTATTCAAGGCAGTGGTTAAGTTTTCGATCAAGCACAAAGCTTTTTCTGTGGTTGTATCGAGCAACAGTAAACCAAACTCCTCCCCTCCATAGCGGCCAAGAATATCGGTTACTCGGTATTGTTTCATGATAAGAGTTCCCAACACGCGTAACACAGTATCTCCCCCTTGATGTCCGTAGCTATCGTTGACTTTTTTGAAGTGGTCTATATCTAACATGACCAGCACACAGCTTGATTTTCCTCGGCTATAACGCTTGAATTCCGTTTCTAAGCAGCTTTCCCAGTATCCGCGATTGAATAGTTGGGTCAGAGGGTCTATACGACTGACCTGAGTGAGCATTTGATTACTGTCTTTAAGGCTAATTTGTGCTCGCGCCGCTTCACTTACATCGTAAATACAAATGCCAATATGATCTACCTCAGCGTTGGCGTTCATTAAGGGAATGATGCGAACGTTTTGATACATGTAAGTACTTGAACTAGTGATAGGCCGGTAAGTGTTCATTTTAAACAGATAGGGCCGTTGCTGCCATATAATCGTCAGCGAACTCTGTAAGGTAATCACTGACTGGAACTTGCGACGTAAATATTCTTCAGGTAGGTCGGGGCAAAGTGAAAATAGCAGTTTATCAGCGGCATCAGCTGCTTCAATACCGGTATGATTAGTCATAAAGCTGTTCCACATTTTAATCTGCAGCTGAGTATTGATAACAATCAGACCGATATCTAAATAATCTAACAGGCCGAGCTGTTGTGAAGCTTGAAAGTGCCCTTTTGTTACAGCGACCATGAGAATAGCTCCGAGCGTTGGTTCATTGGTTCGATAGAGTCCAAGGTAAACAATACCAGTAAATCACAGTGAATATTATGACTTGGAATACTGTAGGAAACTTCGATGGCCAGCATTTTATTATCGGCGCAATAACTTTCTAGATGGTCCAGCTGACCCTTATAATTTAAAAAAGAAGGTATACCTTGGTTTATATGCGCAACGCCAATTTGTTGGAAAAATGCTTTGAGAAAAGAGCTGCTTAATAACCCGGCTAAATCCACAAAAATATCTCTCTCTAAAGCGTCATCAATTTCAGAAGAAAAGCCTAAAATTTGTGCAACATAGGGTAGAGCCGTCTTGTCTGCTACTAATATAGACTCTCCGCTAATACCTCCACCCACAAAACCTTGACTTATTACTGAAGTAAAATCGCCTTCATCTGAGCCCTTAATCATCATGAAGAGGTCAGAATTGTTGATTATATTGACTTTAGGGATGGACAAATTAATAAAGATATCAAGTAAAATAGATAGCCTTTCAGCTGCTTTGCCCATGGAGATGTTGGCGGTTTCTTTAAAGCGTTCTTCTTGAGTAGGACAGATAACTTGTACGGCACTGATATTAGCTTTAATCGCAGTGTCTGGTTGTTTAGAAAAAGGCGTTGATAAGCCAAATTTTTCAACAATGTCTTGTAATTTATCGGTATTGATAGGCTTGGTGATAAATCCAATAGCACCAAGCTCTGTTACTTTTTGAAGTGCTCTCTTTTGAATATCACCAGAGACCACTATCACCATTGTTTGCAAATCATCTTCGCGGATTTTTTTCAATACTTGGTAGCCATCCATTACCGGCATGTTTAAATCTAGGAACAGGAGGTCGGCTTTAGCGTTATTGATAGCGTCAATTGCCTGTTCACCATTACTGGCGAAAGACAAATTGGTATTCCAGTGTTTAATTGCCAAAGAAAGCTGGCGCTGGGCCAAGCGAGAATCATCACAGATTGTAACGTTTAGTAACTGGTTCAATGTATGCACTTTTTATTGAATGATTGTTATAGTGAGTCTAGTCAATATCAGCCAATAAAGCGAATATGTGAGTGTGCCTACGCATAAAATATTTATATTAAGATAAAATTAAGCGCATGTTGTAACAATATTAATCTTCAATTATTTTTTTCGTCCATAGGTATTATGATTAACTCTTGAACTTGGTTTTTACGCTCTGCTGAGCGTTTCGCAAAATTTTGATCACACAAGTTTTTTAAGGCGATTAGTAAGCCTAAACCGACAAAAGCCCCGGGTGGGAGAATGGCGAATAGGAAGCCGACGTAGTTGTCTATGATGACGAGTGTCCAATTAGTTGCAATAGAACCAAACAATAAATGCATATCGGCAAATAGCGTGCCCGCGCCTAAAACTTCTCTAATCGCTCCGAGCAAAATTAACACAAGGGTAAAACCTAAGCCCATAATAAAGCCATCATATAGCGAGGCGGTCACTGAATTTTTGGCCGCAAAAGCTTCAGCGCGTCCCATAATGATGCAGTTAGTGACAATCAGCGGTATGAATATGCCCAAAATTAAATACAGCTCATAAGTCAGTGCCTGCATCAATAACTCTATAGACGTCACCAACGCTGCTATAATCATCACATAAATTGGCAGACGCACTGCATTAGGTATCAAGCTGCGAAAAAGAGACACTGCAAAATTTGAACCTATTAACACTAACATACTGGCGATCCCCAAACTAAGTGCGTTAACAACAGATGCCGTTACCGCTAATAGAGGGCACAAGCCGAGTAACTGGACAATGGCGGGGTTGTTTTTCCATAAGCCATTGAGTGTTAGTTCAGTGTAGTTAGTTTGCATTAGTTTTAACCTCAGGTGTCTGAGAATTTAACAATCTATCTCGGTGTTGATGAAAATAATCCAAGGTATCGCTAACGGCGTTGACTACCGCCCGTGGCGTAATAGTCGCCCCGGTAAATTGGTCAAATTCACCACCGTCTTTTTTCACCGCCCAAGTTTCAGCTGGCTTTTTTTTAAGGCCGTTAAAGGCTAATACCCAAGCTGATTTTTTGAGCTCAAGCTTGTCCCCAAGGCCGGGTGTCTCTCTGTGAGAAATGACTCTGACTCCCGCAATGCTCGCATCTCTTTTCACCCCCACTAACAAACTTATATTGCCTGAGTATCCCTGATCAGTTACCACCGGAAAAATAACCGTTGTCACTAGACCTTTATAGGAGGCGATGTGCGCTTTGATATTATGAGCACTGCCCAAGGGTTCACCGTCTAAAACCACAGTGTCGCCGAATATATCATTATCTACGGGGCTATTGTTAATTATTTCAAACAATTTGGCGCTTTTGTGGAGACGAATATTTTCCTTAATAGGGGCTTTAGTCACCACAAATGTCAGGGCGATAATCGCGGCGGTGATAGCGGCAAATATACCGATGGCTGAGGCGTTTAGCTTAAGTGACTGTGTAATGTTCACTGGGACTTATCCTCATTTGCAATACCATGTCTTGCGTTTTTATGACCGAAACTTCGGGGCTGTGAATATTGATCGATAAAGGGTGCACAAAGGTTCATCAACATTACCGCAAAAGCCATCGCGTCTGGGTAATTACCCCAAGTGCGAATGCTGTATACCAAAATAGCAATACCTGCGGCAAAGATTATTTTACCACGATTGCTGGTGGCACTTGAAACGGGATCTGTGACGATAAAAAAGGCGCCCAGCATGGTCGCTCCCGTGGTCAAGTGGACCAGGGGATCGGCATAGCTATCGGGGTCTATGGCAAAAAACAGCGCGGATATTAAACTCAGTGTGAGCAGCAGCGTGACAGGCGCGTGCCAGGTAAATACCTTGCGATAAATTAGAAAAATACCGCCGACAAAGTAGCAGAGGCTCACAGCATACCAGGCACCAACGTTGGCCATCACTGTGCTTATTTTCCATGTTTCTTCAATAGTTAAGCCGTTACGATGTTTTAGAGTATCCAGTGGAGTAGCCCCTGAGTAGCCATCAATGTGCGGATAGGTTTGAATCACTTGTGACCAATTGCCAAAGATAACTGTTACTGTGTCGACAAAACTTAAAACGTCCCAGCTATTGCCGCTTAGTTCAAACGGGGACGTCCAACGGGTCATTTCTACTGGGAAAGAAATCAGTACCAGTGCATAACCTACCATGGCAGGGTTAAAGGGGTTTTGACCTAATCCACCGTATAATTGTTTGGCAATGACAATGGCAACAAAAACTGCGGTAGTCGTTACCCACCAAGGCGAAAAGGGAGGCAGGGCAAGCGCGATTAAAACAGCGGTGAGTAACGCGCTGTTATCTTTTATGAAAAAGAGTACTGGGCGTTTACGTAATTTAATACACAGCGCTTCGCAGACTAGTGCAACAAACGAGGCTAAAATAACATTAATCAGCGTGCCCCAGCCGAAAAAAAAGGTCATAGCAAATACACCCGGCAACGTTGCAATAAGCACTAAACGCATTATGTCCGCGGTTTTAGTTGGTCTTTGTACATGAGGCGAGCTAGCGTTAAGAAAGGCCATGGCTATTAGGTAAAATCCTTATTCGATGTTGGGATGCTATCGCTACTTAAGGCAGCTGTCGCCGCCTTTAGTTTACCGCTGAGTTTATCAATACTGATCCTCATTTTAGTGACGGCTGGGCTGTTATCTGCCTCCGCTTTGGCGAGTGCTGCCATCGCTTTGGTGTGTAGAGCTAAGATTTTATTGTAATGGGTTCGCCGCACTGATGCGCTCTCTATAACACTGGGCTCAAAGTCACTCGTTTCTTTGGCTTTAACATAAGAGGCTTGGCTCAGTCTTACTTTTTCTTCCAGTGATTTTATTTCACTTAGCAGATTTTGTACCGCTGAGCTATTGTGCTGATCCTCTGGAGCTAAGGTTTGAAGTTGGTCCTGAGCTTTTTTTAGTTTTGTACGGGCAATAGCAGCAGCCGTTTTCAAAACCTTTAAATCCGGTGAGGCTGTTTCAGTTGCTCTAGCACGGGTCTTGAGTGGTGGCTGTACGCTATTTTTATTGGTAGCAGAGTTAGCGTTTTCAGCCGTGGCTTTCTGAAGCGCTGCTAAAGGCTGTTCCGCTTTTTCTAGTTGCTTTGTCAATTCAAAAAGCGTCGCGCTTGCTGCGTCTGAATACTCCTCGTTAGCGAATTGAACTTGGGCCTTTTTTAGTTTACTGAGGGCGATCGCGACGGCTATTTTGAGTCTTTTAGTTTCCGCGACCTCGGTTGTGTCTGTCTCAGCTTGGGTGTTTTTTCTCAGGGCTTTTTGGTATAATTTGCTGGCATTTGAGGCTTCTTGATCGAGCATAGTAATGGTTTTTTGCAGTTGCTCAACCCCAGGTTGGCTCTTTTCAATCGCTTTTTTGAGGGCTTGCTGTGCTTTATTTAACTTAGTATTCGCCAGTGCAGCGCCAATTTTAAGTTTCTTAACATCCACTATGGCACTGGCTAATTGAGGTTTGAAATCGTCCACAGCTTTTTCAATTTGGGCTAGGTTACTTTTTGCATGTTGTACTTGGCGTTCTGCCAAAGCGCTATCTGAGACTTGGCTGCCATGTGAACTTGCTAATTTAGTTAAATGGTCTTGCGCTTGTTGCAGTTTGAGTTTGGCCGCATTGAGTTGATTTTTTAATTGCTGTTCATCATCGACGACTGGAGAGGAAGGGTTGTTCTCGGACAATTTTTTAGCCGCTTGGGATATAGCCGCTTGTTCAGCCCGCGCTTTGCGTTTGGCAGCTTTTTCGTCAATGGCTCTTTGTTCGCGCTTGTGCTTCGCTTCAAAACGCTCTCTTGCCAAATCTGACTTACGTTTTTCTTGCTGCTCTTCACGGATCGAGGTTTTAGCGTGACGATAATATTGTACTAATGGAATGTTACTCGGGCAGACATATGAACAGGCACCACATTCTATGCAGTCAAATAAATTATGTTGCTGAGCTTTAATGTATTCCTGACTTTTGGCAAACCAGTGTAATTGCTGCGGCAGCAATTGTGCCGGGCAAACTTGCTCGCATAGACCGCAGCGGATACAAGCTTGTGCGGGGTCGGCTACAGGCATTTCATTTACCGAAGCGGCAACAATGCAGTTGGTTGTTTTGACCAGGGGTATTTCAATACTCGTAATGCTGTAACCCATCATAGGGCCACCGATAATTAATTTTGAGACTCTGTCTTGAATTTCTCCCGCCGCCTGCAAGAGCGTAGATACTGGAGTACCAATTAAGGTTTCGTAGTTTTGCGGTTTGTTTACGCCACCACCTGTCACAGTGACGATACGGCTAATCAGAGATTCGCCTTTTGATACTGCTCGATAAATCGCGTAAACAGTGCCGACATTTTGACAGACGATGCCGACGTCTGCGGGAATACCGCCATTTGGCACTTCAACATTGGTCAACAATTGGATCAATTGTTTTTCACCACCGGAGGGGTATTTGGTCGGCACGCTGATTACATCTATATTGTAGGCACAGTCTTTAATGGCAGCTTTTAATGCCCTAAAAGCCTGAGGTTTATTGTCCTCAATACCAATGATCACATGACTAGGTTTGATTAAATGCTGCAGCACGTCGATACCGCCGACAATTTGTGTCGAGCGTTCTCGCATCAGCAGATCATCGGCAGTGATATAAGGTTCGCATTCAGCCGCGTTAATAACCAAAGTGTTGATAATATGCTTATCGCCCAACTGCAGTTTTAAAGCAGTGGGGAAGCCTGCACCGCCCATTCCAGCTATCCCTCTGTCTCGGATGTAGTCGATTAATTCGAGCTCAGATAATGCGCGGAAATTTTCCAGTGCGCCATGTTCAATCCAGCGATCTTCGCCATCGGTCTCAATACTGATGCACAGACCTGACATACCCGAAGGATGAGGTACAGGGTGCTCACCAATAGCGCAAACTGTGCCGGATGAGGATGCGTGAATAGGCACACTTAAATGACCTTGTGCGTCGCCAATACATTGTCCTTTGAGGACTTTGTCGCCCACCTCAACACAAGCCTTGGCAGCCACGCCAATGTGCTGCTGCAAAGGGATATGTAGCACCTTTGACAAAGGTGCTTTGGCAATCGGTAATTGAGTCGATTGATGTTTGTTTTCAGGTGGGTGGATGCCGCCGTGAAACGCAAATACTTTACCCATTAGGATTCTTGCTCCACTGGCTGGGATTTATCTGTGGCTATCAATTGTTGCTGAAATTTATTGTGTTCTTTAGGCGCTTGCCATTTCCAATTGTTAATAGTGGTGGCAATGGGCAGCATGTCGATACAGTCCACTGGGCAGGGGGCAACGCACAGATCACAGCCGGTGCATTCATCCACAATCACCGTATGCATTTGTTTAGCGGCGCCTAAAATAGCGTCCACTGGGCAGGCTTGAATACATTTGGTACAGCCGATGCATTCGTCTTCACGAATATAGGCGACTGTTTTTATCGGGTTATCATCGTGATCACCGTCTAACTCTAATATTTCTAGATCCAGTAAGTTTGCCAGTGATTCGATAGTAGCTTGTCCCCCGGGAGGGCATTTATTAATAGCCTCGCCGTTGGCGATACTCTCAGCATAGGGTCTACACCCCGGGTGTCCGCATTGTCCACATTGCGTCTGGGGTAAAAGACTGTCTATTTGATCGACTATGGGATTTCCGACCACCTGAAATTTGATCGCCGAAAAACCTAAAATAAGCCCGAAGACGATCGCCAGACTAAAAAGTACAATGACGGCAATAATAATAGTATTCATATTATTCCCCTATATTTTTACTAGGCCGCTGAAGCCAAGGAAAGCCAATGACATTAAACCGGCGGTAATCATCCCAATGGCCGCTCCTTTAAAAGGACTGGGCACATCGGCAACGGCTACCCGTTCACGAATGGCTGAAAAGAGTATCAGCGCCATAGAAAAACCGACAGCGGCACCAAATCCAAAGACGATAGATTCCATGAAACTGTTCATTTTCTTAATGTTGAGTAAAGCGACTCCCAAAACGGCGCAATTAGTCGTGATCAAAGGTAGGAAGATGCCTAATACTTTATGCAACATAGGGCTGGTTTTACGCACGACCATTTCAGTAAACTGGACGACGACCGCTATTACTAGAATAAAGGAAATCGTTTTCATATACGTTAGGGAGAAAGGCACCAGTAAGTATTGATGAACTAAATAACTGCAAACAGAGGAGATAGTCAGAACAAAAGTTGTCGCCAGTGACATGCCCATGGCTGTTTCCAGTTTATTGGACACACCCATAAAGGGGCACAATCCTAAAAACTGTACTAAGACAAAATTGTTGACTAAAACAGTACTAACTAGTATTAATAAAAAGTCGCTCATTTACGGCCGTATCCAGTTAGCTATCTGTCACATAGCAATCTTGTCATTGATTGTTTAGCTTCAATTAGGTTATTGATTGAAGTTTTTAGGGCTTAAACACAAGTGTATATTATAATTATTTCGAACACTTAGGGTTTAAGGTTATTACTCAATAGAGATTTCAGCACAGCGTTTGCCAAGTATTCACTTTAATCATGATGTGATGCAAAATTCTCATATTATCAATCTTTGCTACTTTGAGTGTTAGCCTATGAAGCAATCAGCGGTTTCTAAGGCCCTACGGGACTCAATACTTATCTACTTTTCCTTGTTTATACCGGCCTGGGCCTGAAAGGGGCTCAGATTAAATTATTTTCACTAAATAGAATTATTCACTGTTATTTTTTGTGAGAGTTTACAGGATTCTCTGGCAGATCAAAGCAGTATTTTCTCTCTAAGCCAGCCCTGTGATTTGTGAGTTCTGTCAGGCCATTATTAACTCAATTATAGAGAAGTGATGCCTAAACTCCCCCTTGATAACCAGACTATCATTGCAAAAACACAAATAATTATAAAATAATCAAAATGACTTTAAATATAACTAAAAGTTATTAATGGCTGTTTGAGTCGGCTAATTACTTAATGGAATAATAAAAGTATTAAATGGTATTTTGAGTTATATTGATTATGTATTAAGCTAATCCCAGCGATGAGTGATTAGCTGAGTGTTGGCAGTGGCTAAAGCTGGTATCGGTCTTGGCGCTTAAACAGACTCGCTTAGTTTTTTTACAACATGTAAAAGTAGGTATTAGAATTTCGGATAAGTTTTAAGACAACTTTGGGGGATAAAGCAGTTCAACCTCAAAGGTGTTACACAGCAAATCGGCATTTATATGCAGCTGTTAAAGACAGCTTTCTATGTAACACAGACAGCTTATGTATAGACCATAGTAAACGCTGGGAAGGCATCGCAAGTGAAAGTGTCGATTTAAAGAGACTAGTCTAGCGAATACTATCCTCGCTTGAGACTCTCTTGATTGGCCACTACTTAGGGGTCAAATTGTCACTCAGTCTTATACAACCGGTGATAGACATTGTATTAATACTAATTGCGTGACTTATAAAGTGAACATTAAATGCATGATATCGGTTTCACAGTGGAATTGGAAAATCTGTGCTTGAGCCAAACTCAATCGCTTGTATTCGATGCTACAGGAAAGTCACTGATTCGGGTATGGCACAAAGGATAAGCCGCAGTATTGCTAAGCTAATACTGCGATTTTGTTTAAAAATAATTCACAGAGAGCAGTGTGAACTGCTAAAAAAGGCCAAAGCATGTATTTATACAATAATGATGATCAGCAATTGGTTGAGCAGCGAGTAGAACAATACCGTGATCAAACCAATAGATTTTTAGCGGGAACACTAGGCGAAGATGAATTTTTGGCACTGCGTTTGATGAATGGGCTGTATATTCAAAGACAGGCGCCTATGCTCAGAGTGGCGATTCCCTACGGTACTATGTCCGCTGATCAACTGCGGAAAATGGCGCATATATCACGCAAGTATGATCGCAATTATGCGCATTTTACAACCCGCACTAATATTCAGTATAACTGGCCAAAACTGGAAGATGTACCGGACATTTTAGCTGAATTGGCAGACGTTCAGATGCATGCTATCCAAACATCTGGCAACTGTATTCGCAACACCACCACAGACCCTTATGCGGGTGTTCACAGTGCAGAGTTGGAAGATCCTCGGCCGTATTGTGAAGTTATTCGCCAGTGGTCAACGCTACACCCTGAATTTGCCTACTTGCCTAGGAAGTTTAAAATAGCGGTTACTGGTGGCCCAGAGGACAGAGCTGCATCCCAAGTTCACGACATCGGCTTGCACTTAGTTAAAAATGATTTAGGTGAAATGGGATTTGAAGTACTAGTTGGTGGTGGATTAGGCCGAACGCCTATCCTTGGGCAAGTGATTAAAGCTTTCTTGCCAGTAGAGCACTTGCGCTCCTATTTAGATGCCATTTTACGCGTATATAATTTAAATGGACGCCGAGATAACAAATACAAAGCGCGCATTAAGATCTTGGTTAAAGCGTTGGGCATTGAGAAAATGTCGGCCTTGGTGGAGGAGGAATGGTTAAACTTTACCAAACAGACTGACTTGCATTTGTCCGCCCAAGACATCGCAAAATTCAAAAGCTATTTCAAGCCTCCAGGATACCTTCTTGAAGCGGCTCAGTATTCAGGTTTACTCGAGCGCTTAGCTAAAGACAGTGCCTTTAAAGTCTGGTACGAGCGCAATACAGTTGAGCACAAAGTCGATGGCTACCGGATTGTGGTTATTTCTCTTAAGCCGCATTTGTTGCCGCCAGGCGATGCCACAGATGTGCAAATGGATGAGATTGCCAATCTTGCCGATCAGTATAGCTTTGGCGAAATTCGCTCTACTCACGATCAAAATTTAGTCCTAGCTGATGTTAAAAATTCAGATCTATTTACCCTTTGGCAAGCATTGACAGCCGCCAATTTGGCCAGGGCAAATATTGGGACGTTAACAGATATGATTTGCTGCCCAGGTTATGAGTTTTGCGCATTGGCCAATGCAGAAACGCTGCCGATCGCAGAGCAAATAAATCGCAAGTTTGATGATTTGGATTACCTCTATGATTTAGGTGATATTCAGCTAAATATGTCAGGTTGTATTAATGCGTGTGGTCACCATCACGTGGGTGATATTGGCATTTTAGGGGTAGACCGTAAAGGTGAGAACTTCTATCAATTTACGCTAGGTGGCAGCTCTAAAAGTGATGCTTCTCTAGGTAAAACTATCGGTAAGGCAATCGCTGCTGGGGAAGTTGCCAATACTATTGAAAAAATCTTAGATGTCTATGTACAGCAGCGCAGCGAAGAAGAAAGTTTCGCCGCTGTTATTAAAAGAATAGGGCTAGAGCCTTTTAAGGAGTATGTATATGCCTCTTCTCATTAATGGTGTCGTTGAACAAGACCGATGGACTTTTATCAATGCTCAGGACTTTGCTGAAAATCCTGAGAGCCAATTGCAACAACTCGATCAGCAGAGCAAGGCGACTATTTTTCCCCTTGCCTGTTATCTTGAATATCAAACGAAAATACACCTAGATCAGTGTTGTGTGGGTTTATTGATCACGGGTGACGATGATGTGTCTGCTATAGCCGAGCTTTTCAATAAAGTGGCATTAATCGCGATTGAATTTCCTGTTTTGCGCGATGGCCGAGGCTTTAGTATTGCAAGGAATGTTACGCGCAGAGGATTTACGGGTGAAGTACGTGCAGTGGGCGATGTGAGTTATGATCGTTTAGACAATATGCAACGTTCAGGCTTTAATGCATATCAAATTGCGGATGAGCTTTATACAACAGACACAGTAAAGGCCTTTAGTGAAATTACTGTCAATTACCAACCTACTCATTTGCGCTAGCGTAGATTTTTGGCTGAGTTCAGATATTGCTGTGCTAAAGACCCATTGAGTGCGAAAACACCACAACAGATTATATATTGAACGCTGGATAAAGCCCAAAGGGCATTGATATTATATATTGCCATAAAACGGCGGCGCGATTTAAAAACTCAAAGCGCGTTGGGTGAGTGTATTCAAGCCCATCAGTGAGTTAACGGCTTTAACTATGTTGACACTGCTAGAGCGTTAGTGATTCTAAGCTTTGATGTGCATAGGTAAATATAGCGGTTGCCTAAAGGCTAGGTTTAGGATCATGCTAAAAAATGACGCCTTAGGGGTGTTGCATATTTAGTCAAGGGAACAGCTATTGACTGAAATACCTGACACCCTACAAAGTGATTTTTCGCTGCCTAATAAAAGTATCCAATTGCTGAATCTAGGATTATACTCACCCTTTTAACTTGCAGAAAATATGCCTCTATGGATTACCTACCACTTTTTTTTAAACTTGAAAATCGCAATGCCCTATTGGTCGGAGGCGGCCAAGTTGCGCTGAGAAAAGCGCGCTTATTAGTACGTACCAAAGCGATCGTGACTGTTGTTAGTCACCAAATTAACCCGCAATTGGCCGCGCTACTGGCTGATAATAAGGGCCACTCTATCATAGGTGATTACACAGATAAGTTACTCGATGGTATGATGTTGGTGACAGCCGCTACTGACGATAAAGCGTTAAATCAGCAAGTGTATGAAGATGCACAAGCGCGAAATATACCTGTCAATGTTGTGGATAATCCGACACTTTGTAGTTTTGTCTATCCAGCGATAGTCGATCGGTCGCCGATACTGATTGCAATCTCTTCAGGTGCTCACGCGCCAGTCTTGGTGAGACTACTAAGAGCTAAACTAGAAACCTTGATCCCCAGCGGTTATAGCAAACTAGCCGTGTTGGCAGGCCATTTCAGAAATAGGGTTAAAGCTAAATTTGAAACCATTAATCAGCGGCGTAACTTTTGGGAGAGCGTGCTACAAGGGCAAGTCGCAGAATCGATGTTAGCGGGGCGTGAAAAAGATGCTTACAGCCTAATGGAGAGTAAGCTTGCCAATGTTGATACGCAATTGCCTGCAGGCGAAGTATACCTTGTAGGTGCCGGTCCCGGTGATCCTGAACTGCTGACATTCAAAGCGTTAAGGCTAATGCAACAAGCAGACGTGGTGCTTTATGATGCGCTAGTCTCTAAGCAAATAGTCGATCTTTGCAGGCGAGATGCTGAACTGATTTTTGTCGGTAAACATCGCGATAATCACAGTGTAGCCCAGCATAATATCAATAAGATGCTAATTGAACATGCGCAAAATGGTCGCCGAGTGGTCCGATTGAAGGGTGGCGATCCGTTTATATTTGGTCGTGGTGGTGAAGAGCTACAAAGCCTTAGAGAGCATGGCATACCTTTTCAAGTAGTGCCTGGGATTAGCGCAGCGAGTGCCTGTTCTACTTACGCAGGCATTCCTTTGACCCATAGAGATTATGCCCAAAGTGTTACTTTTGTCACTGGCCAGCAGAAAAACCGTAGCAGTGAACTAGATTACTCACAACTAGTGCGCGGCGATCAAACAGTGGTTTTTTATATGGGGCTGCATAATCTCGCCGATATCTGCACTAAATTGGTCGCCGCGGGGCAAAATGCGAGTACACCGGCGGCGATAGTTTCAAGAGGCACTGCAGCGGATCAGCAAGTGTTGGTGGGTGATTTAAAATCCTTAATGGATCTTCAAGCCCAAGCGCAGCTTCCCGCGCCCGCGGTTATTATAGTGGGACAAGTCGTCAAGTTGCATAGCCAATTACAATGGTTTTGTGAAAACCACTTGCCAGATTAGTGGCGTTCATACTTTGTGCTTCATATCGAGCGAGGTCGCGTCTATCTTTTAAAAGCACTAATACAGTCATCATCGATAAATATTAGGAGATCAAGCCTGTTTTAGCTTTTCTCTGTGCAGCGCCTGCGTGCACTTGGTGGTCGATTTATTTTAAAAGATTGTTAACCAAAGAGGTGGGGTTCAAAGCTGAGGATACTTTCTCATATGTTCGCTTTCTCGCGTGGTTTTAAAGGGTTTGTGCAGTTCTTAAATAGGCTTATTAACCACAAGGATCTACCACTGGCTCGCAGTGCTAATGACGAATCATTGAATGGGCCCGCCGACAAGCTTATTTATGAATGAAAACTAAGTTAAAATCGTCACATTAAGGCGATAGGGATGTTATGCTGATCTTGAATTGGTTAATTACTAATCTTTTTTTTGAATCTGTTAAATTCGCTAAGTAGTTGATAAAATCACTAAATAAATAGTTTAAGATGCTGAATATTATAAGTTTTAATTTTGTATTAATACTACTTTTTGGTTCTAGATTCCTCTGTAATCCTGTATATATAGACTTTTCAGGGTTGAAAATGTAGTATTACTACAAATTTAATTAAAAGTTGTTTAAGTGCTTACTTAAATGTCTTGGCCTACATAGCGTAACTTTAAATCAAGCCAATCGGCACTGTGCAAATTAATCTGGGTTTAGACGATTTCAGGGATTATTTGTCAAAGTAGCGAAGGGTTTTTTTTGTTGAAAATGGGATGATTGCTCGATGAGTTTAGATAGCGATGTGCAGAACGATTTAAATAATGATATCGATCCAACGGAAACAAGAGAATGGTTAGATGCTCTTGAGTCAGTGGCTAATAACGATGGCGACAAACGTGCGGAATTTATATTGAGTCAATTGGGGCGCAAGGCTCATGAAATAGGGGTAGGTACCAATTTTGCTTTGACTACCGCTTATCGAAATACGATCGCACCTGTCGATGAAATGCGGATGCCAGGTGACTTATTCGTAGAGCGGCGTATTCGATCTTTCATTCGTTGGAATGCCATGGCCATGGTGATGCGGGCGAATGATAATGATGACGGTCTCGGCGGACATATATCAAGTTTTTCATCTTCAGCTACCTTATATGATGTAGGTTTTAACTATTTCTTTCGTGGCAACGAAAATGAAAATGGTCAAGATGCCGATATGGTGTTCTTCCAAGGTCATATTTCGCCCGGCATTTATGCCCGCGCCTACCTTGAAGGCCGTCTAACGGAAGATCAATTAGATAATTTTCGCCGTGAAGTAGATGGTAAAGGGCTGCCTTCCTATCCGCATCCATGGTTAATGCCTGATTTCTGGCAGTTCCCTACCGTTTCTATGGGTCTGGGTCCAATTCAAGCAATTTATCAAGCACATGTAATGCGCTATTTGTCGGCGCGTGAAATGATTGATCGCGGTGATCGTAAAGTATGGGCGTTCTTAGGTGATGGAGAGTGTGATGAGCCAGAATCACTCGGCGCTATTTCACTGGCGGGCACAGAGAGACTCGAAAATTTAGTCTTCGTCATCAACTGTAATTTACAGCGTTTAGACGGGCCTGTTCGAGGTAACGGTAAAATAGTTCAAGAGCTTGAAGGCGCTTTTCGCGGTGCCGGTTGGAACGTTATAAAATGTCTTTGGGGGCGTCATTGGGATCCTCTGTTTGCCAAAGATAAGCATGGTTTACTGCAAAAACGCATGGACGAAGTCTGTGATGGCGAGTTGCAAAACTACAAGGCCAATGGTGGTGCTTATACTCGTGAGCACTTCTTTGGTAAGTATCCTGAACTACTAGAAATGGTCAAGGATATGACCGATGATGAAATTATGCACCTTAATCGCGGTGGTCATGATCCCTATAAAGTCTATGCTGCCTATCATAAAGCGATGAATCATAAAGGTCAGCCGACGGTTATTTTGGCACAAACGGTAAAAGGTTATGGCACCGGTCAATCCGGCCTGGCTAAAAACGATACCCACTCGATGAAGAAAGTCGCAATGGATGATCTTAAAGATTTTCGTGATCGCTTTAATATTCCCCTTGCGGACGATAAGCTAAAAGATATGCCGTATTACCGGCCTTCTGTAGACTCCCCTGAAATGCGCTATATGATGGGGCGTCGTAAAATACTCGGGGGTGCTTACCCGATTCGTCGCACTGAATTCACCACCTTAGAAACCCCGCCTATCGAAGATTTTTCCAATAGCTTAAAAGGCAGTGGAAAACGCACGATGTCGAGCCAAATGGGCTTCAATAGGGTACTCAATACCTTATTGAAAGATAAGCAGGTCGGCCAGCGTATTGTGCCTATTATTCCCGATGAGGCGCGCACTTTTGGCATGGAAGGTATGTTCCGTCAATTGGGTATATACTCTTCAGCAGGCCAGCGCTATACCCCTCATGACTCTGATCAAATTATGTATTACAAAGAGTCAAACACTGGGCAGATTTTAGAGGAAGGTATTAACGAAGCCGGGGCTATGTCGGCATGGATGGCTTGCGCCACTTCTTATGCCAACAATGCCTGTCCAATGATTCCCTTTTATATATTTTATTCAATGTTCGGTTTCCAAAGAGTCATGGATTTAATTTGGGCGGCGGGAGATATGCAAGCACGTGGTTTCTTGATCGGTGCGACAGCTGGACGAACAACATTGAATGGTGAAGGTTTACAGCATCAAGATGGTCACTCGCATCTTATGGCGCAGATGGTACCAAACTGTGTGTCTTATGACCCTACTTATAGTTATGAATTAGCGGTCATTATTCAAGACGGCACCCGTCGTATGTATAAAGAAGCTGAAAACCGTTTCTATTATATTACGACAATGAACGAGAATTATGCCCACCCCGACATGCCAAAAGGCTCTGAAGAAGGCATTATCAGAGGCATGTATTTGCTTGATGAAGGCAAAGACAGCAAGTTAAAAGTGAAGCTGATTGGTTGTGGTACTATTCTCAATGAAGTGCGTGCCGCGGCTGATATATTACGTGCCGATTTTGATATTGAGTCAGATGTGTGGAGCACAACTTCAATTAATGAATTGCGACGTGAAGCCCAAGCGGTTGAACGTTGGAATTTCTTGCACCCAGATAAAGCACAACGCACTGCCTATGTGACGGATTGTTTAGCCGGTGAAGAGCCGGTGATTGCAGCGACGGATTACATGAGAATGTATCCTGATCAACTCCGTGAGTACATCCCACAGCGTTATAAAGTCTTAGGTACCGATGGTTTTGGTCGCTCAGATACGCGTGTCAAGTTGCGTGAGTTTTTTGAGGTCAATCGCTACTTTGTGGTCATTGCTGCACTGAGATCGCTACAAGAAGAAGGTAAGCTAAAAGCTGCTGTGGTTGTTAAAGCAATGAAAAAATACAACATCGATCCTGAAAAAGTAGCGCCTTGGACTATCTAGGCACTTATCTGAATGGGTTCAATTTCTGACATTGAGTGCGAATGCGTAGATTGATGATCTGCAAAGTTTATCTCAAAAGTATAGCTGAGAAATTAGCTGCTTAAACTAACTATGTAATACCAAGGTTTGGCAGCTATTTGAAAGAGATGAGGAAGTAAGTAGTGACTACAATCACAGTTTCTGTTCCAGAATTAAGTGGCGCAACAGACGTCGATGTAATTGAAATAATGGTAAAAGCAGGGGATGTTATCGCTGAAGGTGATAGCTTATTGGCCGTAGAAACAGATAAGGCGGCCATGGAAGTGCCTTCACCTGCTTCGGGTACTGTTGTCACTGTGATAATGCAAGAAGGGGCTACTTGCAATGTTGGCGATGCTATTCTTACATTGAGTACAGCGGCTACAGCCACTGTAGAGAAGCCTCAAGAAAACGTTGAAGTTGCCTCTTCAGCTGTAGCGCAACCAGACGCCTTGGCTGCTGTTGTTGCTGCAGTAAGTATTGAAGCCGTCAACGTTCCGGATTTGTCGGGGGCGGCGGATGTCGATGTTATTGAAGTGATGGTCAGTGTCGGTGATACAGTGAAAGAAGGCGATAGTCTGATGGCGGTTGAAACCGATAAGGCCTCAATGGAAGTACCCTCACCCACAACAGGTGTTGTTAAGTCTATCGCTATGCAAGAAGGTACTACTTGCAACGTCGGCGATTTGATCTTAAGCCTTGAAGTTAGCAGTGGCGGTGCGAGTAGTACTGCAGAGACCGTGAATACGCCAATTGCACCAGCAACAGTGACTCAGGCATCTTCCACCCCTGTCGCGGCTCAAGTAATAGCTGCTGGTGGCGTAGAAGATATTCAAGTACCGGATTTGTCAGGTGCAGCAGATGTAGATGTCATTGAAGTGATGGTTAAGGCCGGTGATACAGTTGCAGAAGGTGATAGTTTAATCGCGGTTGAAACCGACAAAGCGTCAATGGAAGTGCCTTCGCCAAAATCTGGTGTGGTGAAATCTGTCACTATGCAAGAAGGAGCGACCTGCAATGTCGGTGATGTGATCCTTAGTCTGCACGTGGCAGGCTCGGTTGTGGTTGAGCAAACGGCTGTAGCGCCGGTTGCAACTGTGGCTCCCGTTGCAGCGAATAATGCGCCAGATAGCCCTAAAACAACCCCAATTGAGGTGGCGGCAAAAAACCAAACCGCATTGTATGCCGGTCCTTCGGTACGCCTATTAGCGCGTGAATTTGGGGTTGATCTGACCCAGATAAAAGGCAGCGGCCGACGCGGGCGAATCTTAAAAGAAGATATTCAAGCCTTTGTTAAAGCCTCCTTGCAGAAAGTTGCCAAGGTTGCAGCGGTCAATGTTAGCTCCGGATCGGGTATTCCCAGTATACCCGAGGTTGATTTCAGTCAATTTGGTGCAATTGAGCTGGAGAAACTGAATAAAGTTGCACAAGTGACTCGCGATCACATGGCCAGATGTTGGCTAAATGTGCCCCACGTAACCCAATTCGACGAAGCTGATATTACCGATCTCGAAGTGTTCCGCAAGGACATGAAAGATCAAGCAGCCAAGGAAGGGGTTAGGTTAACGCCTATGCCGTTTATTATTAAGGCGGTGGCTAAAGCGCTTGCAGAACATCCGCGTTTTAATGCTTCCCTGCATGCAGATGGCAAACACTTAGTATTGAAGAAGTACATTAATATAGGTATCGCGGTCGATACGCCCAATGGTCTAATGGTGCCAGTGATTAAAAACGCTGATAAAAAGACCATTTACCAGCTGGCCAATGAAGCAGTGGAGCTAGCGGGTAAAGCTAAAACGCGCAAACTTAAGCCCAATGAAATGCAGGGGGCCTGTTTTACTATCTCCAGTTTAGGCAGTATCGGAGGCACTGGATTTACCCCTATCGTCAGTGCTCCTGAAGTGGCTATTTTAGGCATATCTAAAGCGGATATAAAACCAAAATGGAATGGCAAAGAGTTTGTACCTCGCAAGATGTTACCGCTGTGTTTATCTTATGATCATCGTGCCATAAACGGCAGTGCAGCCGGGCAATTCATGACTTATCTCAATGCTATCCTCAGTGATATTAGAAAGATGGTGCTTTAAGTTGTAAACAAAATAATTGAATACAAGAGTTTCTTTTTAGAAGCTCTTTTTTTTGAAAAAAATAAAGTTTCGATAAAAGTTTTACTATAATTCTGTCGAAGGGGGTACCAGTTTAAAGACAAAAAAACCTAAAACTGATTTTAAGATTTATGTTTACAGCGCTGCGCCTAGGTATGGCTAGCGGTCGATTTATTTTAAAAGATATTCAACCACAGAGGTCACAGAGTAGGGGTTTAAAAATTTAGCTTTATAGCTAAGGTTTAAGGCTTTTAGCGGATCTATAATAGAGCCGTTAATAATAAATGCATAGATAACGTTAGCCTGAAGCTAGATAAAAATTCTAACTACTGGCTTGTTTTAACGCTATAATATAAAAAATATATTAATATTAAGGAACTGGAATGGCAGTTTTAGTTACAGGCGGTGCAGGATATATCGGCAGTCATACTGTGGTTCAGTTGCTGGAGCGGGGCGAGCAAGTTATTGTTATCGATAACTTGAGTAATAGTCATCGGGAAGTGTTTAATCGTATTAAACAAATTACTTATTTAGACCC
Source organism: Gammaproteobacteria bacterium (assembly GCA_034111875.1). Taxonomy (GTDB): domain Bacteria; phylum Pseudomonadota; class Gammaproteobacteria; order Pseudomonadales; family Balneatricaceae; genus Rs1. The sequence continues at coordinate 365 of JAWUWK010000091.1, read as the reverse complement.
AGTGTTTGTGGAGGGCGATTTAACTGATAGGGCCCTATTAACTACTGTATTTAAGCGCTATGACATTCAAAGTGTGATTCATTTTGCAGGCTTTAAAGCGGTGGCTGAATCGGTTGCCAAACCGTTGATGCACTACAAAAATAATCTTAACAGCACGCTCACTTTGCTGGATGTGATGCAAGAGCATGATTGCAAAGCCATAGTGTTTAGCTCTTCTGCCACTGTTAATGGAGATCCTGAAACGGTGCCAATCAATGAGCAGTTTAAATTATCAGCGACCAACCCTTATGGTCAGACTAAGCTGATGATAGAAAATATGTTAAATGACCCGGCATTTACTGACCCCAGTATGCGAACTGCAGGGC
>JAWUWK010000090.1:0-46700 GCA_034111875.1 Gammaproteobacteria bacterium | reverse complement strand
CAAAAGCTCGGTTTTTTGAAAGCGCAAAGTCGTCATTACAGCGCCTATATAGCGTCGATTCATTTGACTGGATTAAGGTTTTGTATACTGCTATTTGTACGGGATTAAGAAGGTGCAGCCAAGCTGAGCGAAGTGAGAAATAGCTTGGAAGAGAGCTTATGCAGCTTAAATTTCGCCAGTAAATTGTGTGGTTTATTTAAGGTATTAATCACAGGAGCTTTGAGTGACATTATCGGTTTAAATGAAGATGATAAACATAAAATAATAGACAGTATCGATCAAACAGTGGTCAATTTTTTTACGCAAGTCATGCAAATGGATAGTTTTGCCCTACGGCAGGAAACCCTAGAGTAAAGGGTAAACTCATTTTAAGTGGTAAGAATGAACTCCGAAACTTGAGTTATAAATATAAACGCTGGGTATTCAATTTTTTTTGTCTTTTTTTACTTGGCTCACTACTAGTGTAGGTGTCTCACCGCTTATAAATACCTTACAATCTATTGGCTGTGAAATTATAGAGCAGACTCCGCAATCGTGAGTCTTGAATATGACTACCCAGAGTTTAGATCCTACTTCACAGTATATCAATAATTGTAGTGAAAGAGCTTGACCTAATCTTATACTTCGATATAAAATTTGCCCCGCATTTGAGAGCTAGCTCTCGAATAATCCGAAAGTTCGGCATTCGAATCACGAAATTCTGCACAAGCGCTTGATGTACTTAGAAAACTAGAGAAATGTCTCGTCACCAACCAAGTGGCAACAAACTTTCCTAATTTCCTTTGCGAACCAATATTTTGTACAGCTGTTTTGCGCCTAACTGCCAAATCTAGGATGTTGTATTGTCCCATTCGTCTAGTGGTCTAGGACACCGCCCTTTCACGGCGGTAACAGGGGTTCGAACCCCCTATGGGACGCCATTTTTTATTACCTCTAAATTATTTTTTGATTTAGGTTAATAGCTGCGGGAATAGCTCAGTTGGTAGAGCGCGACCTTGCCAAGGTCGAGGTCGCCGGTTCGAACCCGGTTTCCCGCTCCAATGTATTACTTTTTTCTGGATGTCTATAGTTTTGTTATGCTCAGTCTAGTGTTTTTCAAGCATCAATGTTTGAATTGACGACTATCTAAAAGACTAATAGGTTACAACTTAAAATGGCCTTAAAAAATTGTTGACAACAAGTCGATAGCTCAATATTATACGCGCCTCCTCAATGAGGAAAGACGTCCCATTCGTCTAGTGGTCTAGGACACCGCCCTTTCACGGCGGTAACAGGGGTTCGAACCCCCTATGGGACGCCACTTTAATTTTGCTAAAGATTTAAATCTAAAGTAGAATTTGCGGGAATAGCTCAGTTGGTAGAGCGCGACCTTGCCAAGGTCGAGGTCGCCGGTTCGAACCCGGTTTCCCGCTCCAATATATTTCGAAATGTAATATCCAAGTCCCATTCGTCTAGTGGTCTAGGACACCGCCCTTTCACGGCGGTAACAGGGGTTCGAACCCCCTATGGGACGCCATTTTTTACCTCTTATTTGATAGACTTTTATTCCTCCTCTCTATATAAACCTAATTTATTAAAACCCTTTCAGTATTGTTTCTCTTATTGATACGCCGTCAAAAACCACCAATAATATTTATTTTCAAGTATGAGCTGAGCTTCTTCATATATTGTGACCTGCATCACCTTCGCTCGCAACTAAATGCAACGGTCTATTATTTTTTGGCTGTAAATAAGCAGCTTTAGGTTATATTTGAAGTTAAATATGCATATGAATGTATTTTCACTTATAATCTGTTCATAGTGTTTTTTTTAAAGCATACGCTTATCTGTCTTGACATTTATTGTTGTTTTTTATTTTACTCAGAGAGTCACTTTTAGTGCTTGAAAATATAAATTATCTAATTGACTTCCTTTAAAAATGGTTTGGTTTGCAATTTCAAATCAGACTGTAATCTATTGAGGGAGCCAAATATGCCCAATAACTTTGCAAGTCAAAAGAGACGCCCTTTTTTAAGTATCCGCTGGAAGCTTTTTCTTGCATTAGCATGTCTCATTGTTGCTATTCACTTTGTTGTTGCTATTCACTTTGTTGGTGCGATAAGTTTCTTGAATTTTCAAAAAAACACACATACAGAAACTTTGTATCACAATAAACGTGAAAAGCTGATATCACTTGACGCTCTGATCAATTCAGTTAACTCTGAATTGAATAAATCGCTGATGGCTTTAACTCAAGCTCATTTTACCGAGACTCTCTTAACCGCAGATAGCTTGCCTGCGGGTGTAGATGATTTATTTGAAAAAATGGTGTCGAATCAAAACGCCACTAGTATTGATTTGATGTCTGCAAAAGGTGATTTAGTTCAGCACTGGGGCAGAGCGTCTAATTTAGACACTCAAGTCATACAAAGCGCAATTACTTTAGGCATCGCTGCCAAGGGTTTGAATTGTGTGAAAACATGTCGTCTTTTTGTCATATTACCAGTGTTTTCTAAGCAGCAGTTAATTGCTATTATGCTTGTACAGCAACCGCTAGATCCGCTGTTGCGGCTTTTCAGTCAAGAGAATGAACTTACCATTGGCTTGTTTGAGGACTTTCCCCAAGATGCAGGATACAAGTCCTGGAACGATCAGCTATACAATCTTACCCAACGTGAGCTTAATATCGAACTATTGATAAAATTGTCTGCAGAGCAAAAAAATCTAAAATTAAATCAATCTTATGTAGTTTTAGCCTCTGAAAACCAGTATTTAGTGAGTTTTGAATCATTACTGATAAGTGAAACACGCAGTTTGAAAAGGTTGCTCATCCAAAAAATTACCCATAGATCGCAGCTTTTAGATACATCCATTCGAAGTATCAGACTCTGGGGCTCTATTAGTTTAATTGTCAGTTTGCTCTTGATATATATTATTATTAATCGGTTTTCTCGTCAGTTATCGAAAATTTTGGCTATGTCTAAGGCCATGGGCCTTGAATATAATCTGGTAGGAATTAAAGATAAGACAGGTGACAGAAGAATACTCGATGATGAGCTGCAACAGTGCGATCGTCAGTTGGCAAACATTAGCCTGAGAATGGGCGCGTTTCGCCAAGTTGAGTCGCACAATGCGCTAAAGCTGCAATCGATGGCAGGCGAATTGCACCAAACCAAAAATTTTATAGACAGTTTATTAAATGACGAAGAAAGCGTTGTGTTAGTCCAAAAACTAAACGGTGAAATAATTACTTTAAGCCAAGCTGGATGCGAGCTATTTGAAATTGATGATGCCAGCGGCCTGACATACTCTCAAATATTCTGTGCTGATATCTCAGGGGAAGAAGGTCTTAGCGCCCTAAATTATCTTTATTTAGGTACTAAAACTTTAGTTAAAGCCGAAGTGAAGTGGCGCAATAGCAAAGATCAACTCTATGTTTTGTTCTGGGTGCATGCCTCGTTATCTGTTTCCGATACTATTGATCCCGTGATCTTTTCTATCTGTGTGGATATTACTTTGCAGCGAAAAGCCGAAGATCGTTTGCAGTGGCTGGCGTTTAATGAGTCTAGTTTAGCCAATAAAAATAAACAATTTTTTCTGGAGTATTTACCTTCTGCTATTGCCAGGTCATTAGAGCGGCATAAAATATTAGCCTTGTTATACTGCGAGATTAGTGGCTTTCCAACAAGCCTTGATATGTTTAGCGATGTAAAAACTACAGCTATTAAAAAAATCAGTGAAAGAATGTCCGGATGTTTACGACAATACGATATGATCACACTCCTTAACGACGATCATTTTGTGATTGTTTTAGAGGGCTTGAGTGATATATCTGATTCACAATTAGTGACTGATAAAATTATTTCTAGTTATGACCAAAGCATTGAATGTGACGGCAAGGATTGTCTCTTAGACATAGTCATAGGGGTGAGTTACGCTGCACAACACGCCGATAATGTAGCTGAATTAATCAAGAATGCTGAAATGGCGATGTTTCAAGCGAAAACCAAAAAAGTGAAAATTTGCTCTGCAGTGATAGCAGCAGACTAAAAGCTTATCGGATATGACTGCTAAGCTAGCAATAGCCAGTGTTTGGCCTATAAAGACTATGAGACTTTTGCGCCAAGTAGCGAGCGAAGATAAGACAAGGCATAAAAAAGTGAAAAAGCGCCGCTAGTGTCTTTAAACAAAGAGTTTTCACGCCGTATTACTGAGCAAGTAATAGTGTCAAGGTCTCTTACTGGCTTAAGTTAAAGTGCTTAGTGCGTTCACTAGCATAATCAAATGTTTGTGATGCGGATTCTGCAGCAAAGCGCATTTCATCTAAACGTTGAAACTCTGCAATTTCTTCATCGGGCATATAGTGCAAACAATCTCCTGAAAAGAACCAGAGCAAGTCTCTAGGTAAGAGCGGCATTAAATCAGGATAAGCTCTGACCCAAGTAATACAAAATGCTTGGCCATTCTCTATATAGCCTTCACTAAACTGCTGACACTGTTCAATTAACTTTAAAAAGCTATCTAAAAACTGTTCTTCGGCAAAGGCCAGATTGTCAACGTTAAACGGATAGTGCGGCAGTAGTTGTAAATAGGTTTGCTGAAGTAACTCTAAATGGAAACGGTGGTATTGATTCATTGTAAACTCGATGATAACGCTGGGAAATTTAAATAAGGCTAGTAGTCTGTGTCGAACTTAAGGCTAATCTACTGCGAAAAATCAGAGTTTGGCCATATTCTCAGCTATTTTTTGTTAAATACCCTGCTATTAGCCTCAAAATACCCAGGAATCTGACTCAAACCTACTGTTTCTCGCTGTGATCAGCTAAGTCCGACAAGGATCCTAGATGCACTGTCCATGTTAACTGTAACTTGTTATCAATGCACCTGTAATCGGTCGCTTGAAAAAAATCCTAATGCCCCAAACTAACATACACTGATTTGATAACATAATAGGCTCTTAGATAGCTAAATTTTTCTAGATATCTAGCGATTTGGTTTAGCAAAGCTGTCTTAGACTCGTTCGCAAGTACCCTGCATCTGCGAATAAAAGAGGTTTTAATGAGCGTAGCACTTTCAATTCAAAACTTGAGCAAAACCTATAGTAATAGCTTTGTCGCGTTAAAAAATATTTCATTTGATGTCCAACAAGGAGACTTCTTCGCATTGTTGGGACCTAATGGGGCAGGTAAATCCACTACCTTAGGTATTGTTTCATCTCTGGTTAACGCCAGCGCCGGCAGCGTGTCCATTTTTGGTCACGACTTAGCGACCGATATGACCAAAGCCAAGAAATACCTTGGCGTTGTGCCACAAGAGTTCAACTTCAACGCTTTTGAATCGGTCCACAATATAGTGCGTACTCAAGCCGGTTTTTACGGTCTAACAGCAGATATCGCAGAGCAGCGAACGATGCATTATCTGAAAAAATTGGGGCTGTGGGACAAACGCTCAACCGCTGCGAGAATGTTATCAGGAGGCATGAAACGTCGGTTAATGATCGCAAGGGCCTTGGTACATGAACCCAAGTTACTTATTTTGGAGGAACCTACGGCCGGCGTAGATATTGAGTTACGCCGTTCAATGTGGACTTTCTTGCAAGAGATAAACGCCGCCGGTACGACCATTATATTAACCACACACTACCTTGAAGAAGCTGAGTCTCTGTGCAAAAACATCGCCATCATTGATGCCGGCGAAATTATTCAAAATACCAGCATGAAAGGGCTGCTACAGCAGCTGGATTCTGAAAGTTTTTTGCTTGATTTAACGCAAAGTACAGACAGTGTGCCGCTTATTGAAGGCTATCAAGTGAGCTTACAAGACCCTAAGTGCCTAGTAGTAGACATTAAAAAGGAGCAGTCATTGAATAAAGTTTTCGCGACTTTATCGGCTTTAAATATCGAAGTGAACAGTATGCGTAACAAAACTAATCGGTTGGAAGAAATGTTTATTTCAATCGTCGATAATAACTTGGAGCAAAGCGGTGAATAATCAGGAACTAATGATTGCTCTCTACACTATAGTGCGCAGAGAAGTGCGACGTTTTACTCGAATATGGGCGCAGACTTTATTACCGCCTGCGATTACTATGAGTTTATATTTTGTTATTTTTGGTAATTTAATTGGCAGCCGTATTGGAGAGATGGGCGGCTTTAATTATATGGAGTTTATCGTTCCTGGTTTGATTATGATGTCGGTCATTACTAACTCTTACAGCAATGTTGTCTCTTCATTCTACAGTGCCAAGTTCCAGAGAAGTGTTGAAGAAATGCTGGTGTCGCCGATGCCTAATTGGGTTATTTTAGTCGGTTATATATTGGGAGGGGTGGCTCGAGGTCTGATTGTAGGAGCCCTAGTTACTTTGCTTTCTCTGCTTTTTACCGATCTGCACATCCATAGCTTAGCGATTATAATTATTGTCACTTTACTAACCAGTATCCTTTTTGCGACAGGCGGTTTTATCAATGCAATGCTGGCAAATTCCTTTGATGATATATCAATAGTGCCCACTTTTATACTTACTCCACTGACTTATTTAGGTGGCGTGTTTTATTCAATATCACTACTGCCTGATTTTTGGCAAGGTGTTTCGCAGTTGAACCCCATTGTCTATATGGTGAGTACTTTCCGCTTCGGTATTTTAGGCGTGAGTGATATTAATATTTATCTCGCCTTGAGCATCATTGTTGCTTTCACACTTGGGTTATACTGTATTGCTTTGAGTATGTTGAATAGAGGTAAAGGGATTAGATCATGATAAACAAAGCTCAAGACCAAGGTGAACAAAATACCTTAGATGCATCTCCGTTGGGTAATCATACGGCCTACATTAATAAACTTGATGCCGATTTATTGTTCCCGATAGAGCGAGAGATGAATTGGAAGAAACGTTCGATTGAAAGAGAAAGTTTGCCGTTTCTTGAATATGAAGGTGGCGTTGATATTTGGAACGGCTATGAAATTTCTTGGCTAAATAGCAAAGGCAAACCTATGGTTAGGATCGCTGAATTTCGCTTTGATGCCCGCTCGCAATATATCATTGAGTCAAAATCTTTCAAATTATACCTAAATTCTTTTAATTTGAGTCGATTTAGTGTCGAGCAAGCCGTCATTGAGCAAATGCAAATTGATTTGACTAGGGTATCAGCAGCCAAGGTTCAAGTTGTATTTTATGAACTTGATAAACTACCTGAGATAGAGCAGTTCGCTGGGGTTTGTGTTGATGACTGCGATATAGAGATCAATCAGTACACTCCGGATCTAAGATTATTATCCAGTGATGACAGCACAGTAAAGTCTGAGTCTTTGTATAGTCATCTATTGAAATCAAACTGCCCAGTCACAGGGCAACCTGATTGGGCAAGCATCAGCATCAGTTATTCCGGTGCGGCGATTAATGCTGAGGGCCTGTTGCGCTATCTTGTGTCATATAGAGAACACGGCGATTTTCACGAACAGTGTGTCGAAAATATTTTTATGGATATTTGGCACCAATGTAAACCCGCCAAACTGACAGTTTATGCAAGATATATACGCCGCGGTGGTTTGGATATAAACCCGTTTAGAAGTAGCGAAGCTAAAACGGCGGGTAATATAAGGTTGTCTCGACAATAGCGATGCCGAATCTATTGTCTCTTGAGCCGAACCTATTATCCCTTAAAGAGCCAAGCTAATAATTTTAAATCACCGGCGCTTTTTTTATTTAAATAAGGAATACTATGCAAGCCATAGAATTATTGCACAAGCGTGTTTCATGCCCTTTGTTAACGGCCCCCGCGCCGAATGCAGATCAATTAGAGGTGATGTATCAAGCCGCCGCCAGAGTCCCTGATCATGCGTGTTTGCGACCTTGGCGGTTGCTTGTTTTAAAAGACGAGTCACTAACCAAGCTCGGAGAGGTTTTTCTCGCGGCGAACTTAGCCAAAAATCCTGATTTGACCTTAGAGCAACAGCAAAAAATATTGGACAAGCCACAGCGTGCGCCGATGATAATTATAGTAGTAGCGAAAATACTTGAGCACCCAAAGGTGCCTGAAATTGAGCAAATAATTACCGCGGGGTGTGCCGGGTACGCCATAGAATTAGCCGCTTTTGCTCAAGGTATAGGGGCTATGTGGCGCTCTGGAGGAATGATGTTTGATCAACCGGTGAAACTAAGCTTAGGTCTAGAAGACAACGAGCAAATCGTTGGTTTCCTGTATCTAGGTACACCTAAGAAAACACGTTCAGTTAATCCGGTTGATACTTCTCAGTTCGTGTCTGTGGCTAACATAACGCCTTAGAGAACCTGTGATTAAGTCTCATACCAGATATTGTGTGACGTCAAAATGGAAGTGGAAAATTTTATCTCCAGACTAGTGCTTCCCTGTGCGATCTAAGGTGCTTTTATAAGGGCACTAAGGCGCCTGGAATTGACCTATAATTCATTAGATATTCTGCATGCCAAGGGTACTTTGAGACCTGCTGGCATGCCTTTGTGTATTATATTGTTCATTAGAGAGTTGACTCTTTAGTTGACTATAGAGTTTATACTCTAGTTCAGTATTCAACCATTTCTATTTATGAGGCTGAGCCGATGATCTCTGAAGCAAAAATTCACTATTACGCATTACAGGGCATTTCTTGTGCAGGCTGTGTGCGTTCGATTGATAAAGCGTTAATCGCTCTGCAGCAACAGCATCCTGAGCTTGACTCATATTCAATAAACTTTGCAGATCGGACCGCGATTGTTAACGGCCAAATTGACGATGACCAAGTGATAAAGGCTATTCAAAAAGCCGGGTATGACGCCAATGTACTTGAATCTGCAGATGATAGACAAACGCTGTTAGCAAGAGAGAGTCGCCAGCTAACCTTGACACTAGTTCGCAGTGCTGCAGCAATGGGGGCTGGAGCACTCATGATGTGGCTAATGTATAGCGATAATTTAGCGCCTTTGAACGACCCAAAGGGTTTGATTCAGGGTGCTTTGATGGCGATTCTCAGTGCGGTTGTCATGTACTATTGTGCGCCGAATATCTACCGCGGGGCTTGGCAAAGCATAAAATCTAACGCGCTAAATATGGATATTCTAATTGCTTTAGGGACTTTGAGTGCTTGGTTTTATTCAGTGTCTATTATCATTTTAATGGTCTTTGATCCGCAATCTGTGCCTGTTGTTGCACAGCATTTATACTTTGAAGCGGCGGTGATGATTTTAGGCTTTATTTTATTAGGCCAAAGCTTAGAGGCAAAAGTAAGGGGTAGCACAGCAAAAGCAGTGCAAAGTTTGCTTGATTTGCAACCTAAGATGGCGTGGCGAAAAAATCAGCAAGGAGAGTTTATACAAGTTCCAGCGCTGATGCTTGTGCCTCAAGATACTGTGTTGGTTAAGCCAGGAGAAGCAATTCCTGCCGATGGCGTCGTCATTGAAGGCAGCAGCGCCGTTGATGAGTCGTTGCTCAGCGGTGAATCCTTGGCAGTTGCCAAAGTTGAGAATGATTGTCTTATCGGTAGCACAATTAATGGCAAGGGAGCGTTAATCTTTGCAGTGAGTCAGGTTGGCAGCAAGAGTGTCTTGGCGCAAATGATTGCACAAGTTCGTCAAGCGCAAAACAGTAAACCCGCGCTAGGGCGCCTTGCTGATGAAATAGCGGCAGTGTTTGTGCCGACAGTTTTGTTGATTGCTATAATCACTGCCTTTGTTTGGTGGTGGCTTGGCCCTGAAGATAATTGGAGCTTCATTTTATCCGCGACCATGACAGTGCTTATTATAGCCTGTCCTTGTGCGCTGGGCTTAGCTACGCCCATGTCTACTATGGTGGGAGTGGGTTTGGCCGCTAAAAAAGGCGTACTGATACAAAAGGGTGACGCATTACAAGTTGCCGAAAAAATAACCACAGTAGTGTTAGATAAAACCGGTACTATTACCCGAGGCAAGCCAACAGTGAGGAATGTACTGTGGATAGAGAGCGGTCTAAAAAATCTCGCTGCGCTAAACGCCTCTTCAAAAATGACCCGAGAAAATATCCTACAATGCTTGCACAAGATAGAAATGCGCTCAGAGCATCCCTTGGCGCAATCAATCGTTGACTATACTATGCAACAGCAACAGCAACAGCAACAGCAACCAGCGACTTCGACAGAGCTTCAATTAGTCAATTTTATGAGTGTCACTAGTGCGGGTGTGAGCGCCGACGTAGCTAATACAACCATCAAAGTAGGCAGTATCAACTGGCTGGGATCGACATTGTGTGAGGAAGACGTTAAGCAGGCCGAAATCTGGATGGCGCAGGCTCAAACTGTTGTGGTAGTAGAAGTTGCTGGGGTCGCCGTTTTATTAATCGCCATTGGTGATAAGTTGAAAAAAGATTCCAAGCAAGCGATCAGTGAATTACTCCAGCAGGGATTAAAAGTGGTGATATTGTCTGGTGACAAACAGCAGAGTGTTGCCGCAATCGCTAGGCAAGTAGAGATCACAGAATATCAGGGTGAGTTGACGGCAGAACAAAAGCTGCAGTGGATTAGCACGCGCCAATCGCAAGGGGAAGTAATTGCCATGGTTGGCGATGGGGTAAATGATGCTCCTGCATTGGCGATTGCTGATCTGGGCTGCGCTATGGGTACAGGGACTGATGTGGCGATCAACAGCGCTGACATTACTCTAATTAGCGGATCGTTGACCAGTTTACCTTACGCGATTAAAATATCCACGCTCACCTTACAAAATATTAAGCAGAATTTATGCGGTGCCTTTGCTTACAATATCATCGCCATTCCGGTGGCAGCGGGTGTGCTTTATCCGCTGTTTGGGATTTTATTGAATCCTATGCTCGCAGGCGCTGCGATGGCATTATCTTCAGTTACGGTGGTCAGTAATGCCTACCGATTGAGCTTTAAAATCAATGCTCTTTAAATTATTTAATCTTCATATTCGGCTAATTCTTTTAATAACAATTGCTTTTAGCGGGAAGTTATTAGGCGACGTTGCCTGGCGTTCAATGCGTCTAACTATATTCATACCTGAGATTACTTTACCAAACACAGTGTATCCCCAGCCCTCGACAGACTTAGCACTGTGATTCAAGTGCGGATTGTTTTTTGTATTAATGAAAAATTGAGCAGTGGCCGAATGAGGTGCAGAGGTCCTTGCCATGGCAATACTGCCTCGAAGGTTTTCTAGGCCATTATCTGCTTCATTTTGGATGGCCGCATAGCTTGGTTTTTTTTTCACTAAGCGTTTAGTAAACCCACCGGTTTGAACTATGAAATTTTTGATAATTCTGTGGAAAAGAATCTCTGAATAGTAGTCTTCATCCACGTACTTTAAAATGTTGTCGACTGTGATGGGTGCCTTGTCGTGGTTTAGTTGCAAAGTGAAGCTACCTAGATTAGTGATTACTCGTAAGCGAATATTTTCTTGACTAAAACTTTGACAGCTGACGACGACTAATAATACCGACACTAGATACTTGAGGAGTGCATTCAGCGTAAAGTTGGCGAACCTATGTGACATCCTTGTCTCCAATCAATCTTCCTTGTCTATTTAGTGTAGATTACTTTAGTCTAAAATCGATTAAAATCGATTAAAATGGCAGGTTTTTTTATACTGTTACAATTGGTTGTGCAGCAAACAGTTACGGACTATGCTAAAGATTTTATTAATATATTTAATGTATTGATTTTATTAGGCAAAGTTTTAGCTTTTGCCTTTAGCTTGAAGGGAGTTGGCCCGTGAGCTTAGCGATTGAATTTTGATAATTTATTTATAAAGTCTCAAATTATTCACTAAAATATACTATATTAAGTTTACATAAGGATGGTAAAATGGTCATGCAGTGGCAAAATTTATTAACGCCAAAGCGCTACGGGCACGAAGACTTACCCCAAGAGATTGGCCGCAGTCACTTTCATAAAGACCACGATAGAATTATTTTCTCTAGTGCTTTTAGGCGTTTAGGGCGCAAGACCCAAGTTCATCCACTCGCCTTGAATGATCACATTCACACGCGTTTGACCCATTCAATAGAAGTGGGCAGTATTGGCAGAACATTAGGCATAAGAGTAGGGGAACTCATTCACCAAGAGTTGCCGGATACTATCAGTCCTCACGATATCGGCATGATAGTTCAATCAGCCTGCTTAGCCCATGATATTGGCAACCCGCCCTTTGGACATGCCGGAGAATACGCAATAAGAGATTGGTTTAAACAGCCTGCCGGTGAGCGTTTACTCGATACATTGACCCTTGAGCAAAAATTAGACATCCAAACATTTGAGGGTAACGCCCAAGGTTTCAGAGTGGTTACTACCATAGAAAACCACCTTTATGATGGGGGCTTGCGCCTTACTTATCCAACTTTAGGGGCGTTGATTAAATACCCTTGGTTGTCCTCTAAGGCCACTTCTAAAGGTAAGTTTAGCTGTTACTTAACGGAGTTGAGTTTCATGCAAAAACTCGCTGGCGAATTAGGTCTTATTAAGCTCGCCGAAAACCACTGGTGTCGTCACCCTCTCGCTTATTTAATGGAGGCGGCGGATGATATTTGTTACGCCATATTAGATTTGGAAGATGCGATGGAATTAAATATTTTATCTTTTGATCGTATCAAACCTATATTGCAAAAACTTTGCGGTGATTTAGCCTTTGATGACAGTATTTTTCACTCTCAAGCGTCTTCTAGGCGTAAGTTATCTGCTTTGAGAGGAAAGGCTATGGAGAATATGGTGGAGTCGGCCATCAACGCTTTTATGAGTAATTACGCCGCGATAATGTCAGGGCAGTATGCTGGTGAGTTATTATCAGACGGTGACGCAAATGTCAGCGAAGGGCTAAATGAAGCTAAAGAGATGGCGCGTTCAGAAATCTTCCCAGATACGCGAAAAACAGAATTAGAAGTGGGTGCCTACAGTAGTCTGGGGATTCTTTTAGACTCTTTTTGTCAGGCTGTTTATGAGCAGCATCACAAAGGTACTAGAAAATTAAGTTATCGCAGTGAAAAAATTCTCAGTTTGATGGGGATTCACGCGCCTCAAGCAGATTGGCAGCTGTATAAATCCTATATGCGAGTATTAGATTTCATCAGTGGTATGACCGATAATTATGCGGCTTATTTAGCCCAGCAAATTGGTGGGAAATCGAATCAATCTAATCATTAAATTTGATCTGCAGTCTGCTTATTAGAGATTGATGATGTTGATCTAAAATAAACATGAGTCATTCTTTTCTTTGGTATATTGGTGTTATGTTAACAAAAAATTTACTGTCAAAAGTATCGAATTTATAGGGTAAAAGCCGCTGATCGATGGGTTTAGTTACCAGTATTTTAAGTAGCCACCCTTATTAAGGTGAGAAAATTTTGAAGTCTTTAAAACAACAATTGGATGGTCTAGTGTATTCTACGGATCAAGGCAATATGTGCCCTGGATGCAGTCAGGCGATTAAGCACTGTGGCTGTGAGCAAATAGTAGAACAGCAGCGGATGGCAGGGCTAGACGGCACTGTGAGGATTTATCGAGAAACTAAAGGGCGCAAAGGTAAAGGAGTGACGTTAGTTAAAGGTGTTCCCCTTGCCGAAAAAGAGCTTAAAGCGCTAGCTAAAATAATCAAACAGCAATGTGGTACCGGAGGCTCTGTAAAAGAAGGTGTGATCGAAATACAAGGAGATCAGAGAACACTGCTTAAAACCTTCTTAGAAAAACGTAATTTTAACGTGAAACTCGTTGGAGGTTAAGTGAATAAGAAGCGTAAGAAAATTTGTAAGCAGTGCCAACAAATGCGTTTGTTAATGATTTTTGTCAGTCTAGCGGCCGTTTTGTTGCTATTGATGGCCAGTGGCAACTGATCCGCTATATATTGGCGCCCTAATGACTGGAGAGAGATTCGTGACGTCTTTAGCCTAGCACCATTTCTCTCTTTACAATCGGCCAACTCCGACAAGCTCCAAGTTGCTTTTATTAGGCTTCAAACGTGTTTTGCTAAGTTTAAATCTAAGGTCGCTTTGAGTAGCTTGAAGAACTTGAAGAGCTTGATTGATGCATCAATTTCTTCTTTGTGTTTAGTCAAACTCTTGATATTTAGTCCTAACGGGATATTCAAATTTTGGCTATAAGTGATGATTTTTTGTAAATTCTCCTCGTCAATAAAAAGTGATTCTTGCAGTGGATCATCTTCATTTAAAATACGCGTTTTGATGGCGTTTGCGGTGGATATACCTAGCCAGAGCTTGAAATCTAAGGTTTTCTGGCTGCCGTAAGGGGTGAAGGTTAGAATTACTCTATTGGGTTGTGTGTTGTTTTTCTGGCAAAGTGCCGCGTATTGTTGTAATAAATCAATCGTCGCATCGGCATTGTAAACAGCTTGAATGATAAAAAAACGGTAGCCGTCAAAACTCTTTTGCAGCACCTTAAGGTGCTTATTACCTTTGCTATTATGGCGCTCTGCTATTGTCACTTCACCGAGATTAAAGCTTTGCTCACTATCAACTAATATTTGGTAAGCTTGTTTGAGAGAAAGTAGAATAGCCTTCTCAGCAGAAGGACTGCCAATCAGTAGAATATTACGAATAGCGTATTCAACACAAGCTTGTTGCAACCATTGTCTTAACTGGTTTTTAGTGCGTGCGCTAACAGTTTTGTAGGTAAGTTGGGTGATTGGGTTTTGCTGAGATAACCCTGGAGTATGCTCGGCTATCGTAAGTTGCTATAAAGGCAAAAGGGCTGGGAGTCTCTGTACGGCTACTCTCGTCTTGGATGTCGCAGACAATCAGCCCTTCGTAATCAATTGCGGCTAATGCTCTAAAAGTTTGTCAGCAATCATTTGCATCTCTGTCTCAGCATCATCGGCACTCGGTGGAGTCGTTCCCACAAAATAGAACCCTCTACTAGGATCTGCATGTTGTGTAGCTAAGTTGGCGCGCATGTTTTATTTCCATTGTGATTGAATTAAGATGTCACTAGGAGCCTGAAGGTCTTAGCGCTAATCTACTGCGAAAACCAGAATGTGATCATATTCCCAGCTCTTTCTGGTTAAATAGCTCGCTATTTACCTTAAAAGACCCATAAATTTATCTAAAATCCACTTTTTCTAGCGACGAGCGGCCGAGTCCGGCAAGCTCTTAATCTAACAGTGAGTAATATTCATGTTAATGGATTTGGATGTGATAATTTTAACATTAAGATGAGGTTTTTTAATGCACTCCACTTTTCGTCATAAAAAGAGATAATTATGTTAGCTACTTTTGATTTTGATAAAATTATTAAGGCAGCTGGAGATAACCAGCGACCACCAGTTGAATCATGGTCTCCAGAGCTGTCCGGAGACATTGATATAAGCATTGACAGTGCCGGTATATGGCGTCATTGCGGTGATGAATTTGCACGAACAGAGATACCTAAGCTGTTTGCTCGAATTCTTTGCAAAGAAGGTCAACAGTACTATTTAAAAACCCCAGTCGAGAAATGGCGAATTGAGGTGGCGGATGTGCCGTTTTATGTTGTGCACCTCGATAGTTTGCAAACAGAGAGAGGAATACAACTGCGTTTTATAACGGCGACAGAAGACGTAGTGATTTTAGATCGACAACATCCACTGCGCCTTGCAAAAACAGATGGCTCTGAAGCTACTATTCCCTATATTAAAGTGCGCGACGATATGGAAGCAAAACTTAGCCGTAATGTGTTTTATCAACTCGTTGAATTAGCAGAAATTGATGAAAAAAGGCAGCAATTATACCTTTACAGTAATCGAGAAAAATTTCTATTAGGTGAATTTGGATCATACAGGCTAGGGGTCTGACATGACTTTATTAATAAAATCATGACTGGCCATTTTTTGCATCCATAGGAAAATATATTTGAAGTCTGTTCGCTCTATGCTCTGCCAGTCATAACGCACATATCATAGATAAAGACCGAAATCAGTAATACGCAACTCATTGACAAGATAAACTTTGTCTTGTTGTCTAGAACTGCCCAAGGCGCAGTGCTTTAGGCAAAAAGCGTTGTTTAGGATAGGGCATTTCTTCTTTTACAAACTGATTAAAGTGATGGGCTTGATCAAGCATCGAGCAAAATCCGCCACATTAACTATTGGATAACGTCTAATCTGGCTGTTGCATCAGTAGGCAAATATTGACCAGATTTTGTGCTAAATAAAGCAGTATAGCGCCGGTTTCAAATCACATCATGCTCTTATTATCGACAATAGTTGATGTTTTATTGTTGAGGCTGATGCTCAAAAAGTGGCTATCAAATTGTTGCTCTTAAGTGATATCAATCCTGTGAACTTGGTATGGAGTATCACTGGCATCGAGCGTAATAGATACTTTAGGTCCATTATGTGTTCCCCATTTATACGGATCTATCATTGCTTGTTGTGCTCATTTTTGAAGTGCTGGTAGACATCCATTAATTCTTGCTCGGTGAAAGTAACAATGATCAATTGTTGTCCGGGTTTTATGTAGTCAGGATTCTTGCCTATATTCCCCTGCTCATAATTGTATACATAAGTTGTTAATACTTTGTCATTTAATAGCTTACCGAGGAATGAGCTCTGTTTGCTACTGAGTATTTCATCTGCATCTACAGGGATCAACGTTTTAAGGGTTCCATTGGCCTGAGGCAACATAATACCTTTTGAGAAAGTGCCCATTAAACCTTGTTGAATTATCCCCCAAATTCCCTGTTCATCGGTATTGTTTACCGCATGTAAATAGAAGATACGATTTTTATTGGCTTCGGTGTCGCTCAACAGTTCGCGTAATTGAATGTAGTTATTTGACGTTTTTTTTACTTGTTGAACAATTTTTTTACTGCTAGTTGATGACGTTATTAGATCTGCGCTGGTTTTTTGGGAAGTGGTTTCAGGTACAGCCTGAAGACTAACCGCAGAACTGGCAAGACTAGGTTGAGAAAAGGTTGTATTTGGTGCACCGACGTTGACCTCTGAAACAATTATCTTGTTAGTAGTTTGTGTCTCAGTGTTGTTGCTGTTGTCGATGATACTTTCTTTTACTAGTGCAGTAAGATCGGCGATTTTAATGTCTGATATTTCTTCAATATTCTTTTTAAGTGTGTTGAATATAGAGCTTGGTTCAGAAGTCTTGATAGATTTAAGTTTAACAATGGCAGTTGTTGCGTTGCTGTTATCGACCACTACGATATCAAAACTTTCAACTGTTGGTTGATTAACAGCGGTCTTTGAATGGCTATTATCAACCACTAAAATATCGACCGTTTCAGTTGCTGGTTGAATAAGGGCAGTTTTTGAATCACTAATATCGGACACGAGGATGCCAGCAGTTTTAATCTCGGGTTGAACAATGGCCGTTTTCGTAGGGCTGTTAACGACACTTGAGTTATTTGAACTTTCACCCTTGGGTTGAATAAGCGCAGTCTGTGATGGCTTAACGGAGTCTGTTATTGTTTGGGATTCTGAACTGTCAGTGCTGTTACTGTCACTTGTGGAAATTGGTTGATCAATTTTGTTCACCAAACTGGCAGTGCTTTGGTAAGAAGTAGATGGCTGTGCAATAGTTGGGAGTGCTACAGTGTCTGTCTTAATGATTTTTTTAAAACTCGGAATCTTTACTGCAAAAGATTGCGCTGCGGCCAAATTATTCGCGTTGATTTGTACTTTATCCAATAAAGCATTTTCTTCTTTTGGCGCCGAAACGATCAGTAATGGAGAGTCTGCCTGGCTCAAAGTGGCAATGTCATTGTTGACGATGGGTAGTTCCAACAGTTGATCAGCAGTGACAAAGTGATCAGCGGATTTTATTTCAATAGGCGTTTTAGCTGCAGAGGTGATACTTTGGACATGGGACTTAGCCTGTTTTTGTTCTTGCTCGGTCGATACTGGCAAAGTGACACTCGACTTGTTGTCCGAGTCAACAGCATTGGTTTCAATGACCTCAGCTTTTGTTAGGGTAGGGCTCTGGGCCTCTATTAGCGGTGTCTCTTCGGTTTTTTGTAGAACGTTGGACAAAAATAAAGGTAGAGAACCTGCAGAAACATAAAAATAACCAGTAATCGCAATTGCAACTAATAGAAAAAAACCAATAAACCTGTACATGCCTGCTCCTGAGATTCTTATTATGCTAAAACTGTAAGATAGTTTGTTTTAATATAGAAGCACTTTCATTTAGAAATGTGTCCTTGACAATAATCAGTCGTATAAGACTTTTTCTGTGCTTTGTTAAATATCTATTTTAGGAAATTGCTCTAATGCTGTTGATCGGATGCGGGGCCGTGTATTAGATATTGAAGTTCACGAGAATAAAACTGAAAAATATGCTTTATCAAGGGCCTGAAAGCACCGTTATGTCAGCTTGTATAAACTCAATTTAAAGAAAAAACTTTTAAATATCAGCATATATATTAAATTTTTAGGTTGGTGGTTAAAAACACGCTTAAAAAGCTCATTTGCTAGCGTAAGATCCGCTTTTGCGCTTTTTTCTGCCTAGGAACCTGAGGGACTAACGCAAATCTACTTTTTTTCGCTACGATAAACTAAGTCCGACAAGCTTCTAGTCTTTACTTTATTTATAACCTGATGCAGAGGTCTGCGTATAGAAACAATTGTAATTTAGATGAACTCTAAACTAACCTGCTGACACCACTGCTCAATTCTCTCATCACTTAACTCGTTTTGACAGTCATCATCTATGCCCAGACCAACAAAGAATGCTTTGTCTGCAGTTAACGCTTTTGATTCATCAAATTCGTAACTAGCCGTGGGCCAGTGGCCAACGATACTCGCACCTTTAGCAACGACTTTATCATGTAGCATACCCATGGCATCTAAAAACCATTCAGCATAGCCATATTGATCACCCAAACCAATGAACGCCACTGTTTTACCTGTAAAATCAACTTGATCAACATCATCCCAAACTTCTTGCCAATCTTCTTGCACTTCGCCGTAATCCCAAGTCGGTATGGCGAAGATTAGTTGTTGATAGTTTTCAATAATTTCGAGGGGGGAATCGGCTACGTCAAAAAGTTCTACTTCATCTAGATGTTGCTGAACTTTTTCTGCTACATCCCCTGTGTTACCGGTAGTCGTACCGTAGAAAAGTGCTATGCTCACTTGGAATCCTAAGTGTAATTTATTAATTTTTCTAAACAATAATCATTATCAATATTAACGATGAAGGATAGGGGTTTTGCTGAAATTTGTCAATGATTTTTGCTGCCTAGCGCACACTTTAAGACCTGATTAACACCTTTAAAGTGACAGTGTTTTGACTGATAATCAGCTATTTTTTTATGATGAGCCCGCTTGAAAATGCGGATGGCAAATAGGAGGCAAAGGCGAGGGAAGTGAGAAGTTAAGTCATTCCCGAAGCAGTAAAGTTAAGACTTTAATGTTTCGGGATAAACTATTAGCTAGACATCTGTGCTTCTAATTCTTCGTCTAATGGAATATCTAATTCTTCGACGATAGGGTGAAGGTGTCTTGGGCCGCCTTTCTTAGCATTCATTTTATCTTTGGCTTTAGATAATTGTCGGTCTATTTTATCGGCGAGGGAATCGATGGCCGCAAAGAGGTTAGATCCATGGGTTTTGGCATAAATTTCTTTGCCATTGGCATGCAGTGTCGCTTCTATTTCATCACCCCGTTCTATTGAATCTATGGTCACTTGGGCGCTGTTGATAATATCATATCGCTCTTGGCTGTTGTTCAACCAGTCTTCGATTTTACTTTTTACTGCTGGAGATACTTTTTCGCTACGGTGAGTAATATTTATAATCATCTGTTATTCCTTACTGTTCTGTTGGTCTGGAGGCCATTAAAGCGTCCGCGTCTTTTCAGTGAATCGAAACTAAATTACGACTGTAAGGCTATCTTTGTCCTCCTTTATCTAAGTTTTTAAAGAAATTACCAGAATTAACCAGTAAATTCACTATAGCCTGATTTTTGAGGAAAAGGGAGGGTAATAGAAAATAATTATAAATAAATTTGATACAAGGCAATTTTTGGTTTAAACGACACTAACGCGTAATTTTGATCGAGGGAATCTATTGCACAGGAGCGCTGAAACGTAATCAATTGTTAAAGATATTAGCCCATATAATAAGTTGAAATTATTCTTCAACCCAAATTTCACGTAATGGTTCACCGAAATCGTCATATATAGTTTTTTTCACTTTGCGTAATCTGCGATGCTTAGACTGGCTTTTAGGGTTCTTTTGTTCATCTATTGAATTCAAAGCTTCAGGCACGGGGGTTCGCACTTGTTTTGGCAAGCCGTAAACAAATTGATTGCGGTCATACTTGCCATCGACAAGTGAGCTATCGCCTTGATCGTATTCTTGTATTTCCCCTCCTTGCTTGAGGAAATCGTTGATTTGATCTGTGAGAGACTCTCGTATTTGAGATTTTGAAGGCCGTTTTATCATAGACGCTATTATGCCTGATAATCTTAAAAATACATAAAGCTTGACACAATTTATATTAGATTTGCCTGACCTAGTTCAGTAGTATATCCCATTATACTTGAAAAAATTATTGGCGAAGACTTATTATGGACTACATTTCCCTAGAAAATTACCGTTACACTTGGTTTTTTAAGCATCAAGATTTACCGATTGAGGAGTCGACATTAAAACTGATTAAACCGCTGGCTGAAAAATCTTCCGATCAGTTATGGCATCAACTTATTAGTAAAAATGTTAACCATCCGGACTTGTTCTTAAAGGAAGATTGGCCTAAACGTGAAAGTACTTGGCAACATCAGAGCAACTGGCAAGCAGCTTGGGAAGCCGATAAGAATAACCTGCCAAAAATAATTCAAGAAAGTTTTGATTGGGATAAAAACACAGTAGTGTATTTTTGTTATCACGCTGATAATATAATAGAGACAACTTGGGATGTGTTCGTTAAGCATTGGAAGAATTTTCTTTTTCTAGATAATGGGCCAATTTTACTGGCTAAGCGGCGACAACAAGTGCTTCAGTTCTTTGACACAGGTGAGTTCAAAATAGGCTTGAAACCTAAAGAATAAGATTTCGCCGTTGGACAGTGTTTTTCTGTCTGTTGGTCCTGTTGTAGATTAATTAATTGGTCTTTAATGTCAATTATGATAGCCAGGCTACCTTAACCTGAGTTGTGGCTGATATTAAGCGAAAATTGTCCTGAAAAGCACTAAGATGCCAAGTGAAATTCTTCACCACACTTCTAAATAGACATTAACTTGAATTCAGCTTTAGATCCTAAAATTTAGCGGGTGCTTAAATGTTCCACTATATATTGACTATAAATTTCTAAGCCCATATTTAGTTGCTACTCCTTTAATGGTATTTTATGAAAAATCGAATTTTTCCTTTTTTAGTTTGGCTCAGATTCCTTACCTTAAGTGATATTAAAGCGGATTTTATAGCCGGTTTAACCGGTGCGGTGATTGTATTGCCTCAGGGGGTGGCTTTCGCGACTATCGCAGGGTTGCCACCTGAATACGGATTGTATACTGCAATGGTAACACCGATCATTGCCGCGTTATTCGGATCATCAAGACATTTGATTTCAGGGCCGACAACCGCTATTTCTATTGTGGTTTTTTCTGCAATCAGCGGTTATGCCGAACCGGGAAGTCCTGAGTTCGTCTCAATGGCATTAACATTAACTTTACTAGCCGGTATCTATCAACTTGCTTTTGGCTTAGCTAGGCTAGGAAAATTAGTTGATTTTGTTTCGCATACTGTGGTTATTGGTTTCACCGCCGGTGCGGCGATTCTAATCGCGACTAGCCAGATAAAGCATATTACGGGGATACATAGCGATCAAGGACTGTCTTTTTTCGCTAGTTGGGCCTCCTTGTTCTCTCATACTGAAATGCTCAATTGGGCGGTGTTAAGTGTTGGTGTAGCGACGTTATTAATCGCTATTGCAGTTAAAAGGGTTAAACCAGCGTTTCCCAACTTACTGATTGCCATGGTGCTCGGCAGCGTATTGGCTATTTTGTTCGGTGAAGAGGCAGGTATTGAACTAGTAGGTGAAATCCCTGCAGGTTTACCACCTTTTTCAATGCCAGATTTGTCACTATCTACTTTACAATTATTAGCCCCTGAAGCCTTTGCTATAGCGCTGTTGGGTTTAATAGAAGCAGTGTCTATCAGCCGCGCGATTGCGATTAAATCACAGCAGCGCATCTACCCAAATCAAGAGTTTCTGGGTCAAGGTTTATCCAATATTGTCGGCAGTTTCTTCTCTTGCTATGCAGGTTCTGGATCATTTACACGCTCGGGCGTCAATTATTCGGCCGGTGCAAAATCTGGCTTGTCTGCTATCTTTGCCGCACTGCTGTTAGTTATCATTGTGTTGTTGATCGCCCCTCTTACGGCCTATTTGCCAGTTGCGACTATGGCTGGTGTTATCTTGCTGGTGGCTTACAATCTGGTAGATTTCACACATATTCGTAAGATTATCAGATCTAGTAAAGCGGAATCATCGGTTCTCCTAATTACTTTTTTTTCTACCTTATTTTTAGAATTGGAGTTCGCCATATACTTAGGCGTGATGATGTCGCTAATTTTGTTTTTGGCAAAAACATCTACTCCTGAAATAACCGAAATGTCACTCAATGTAGAGCAGAGACGTTTTGTAGAGGCGAGCCAAGAAGAAGTACTTCAGTGCCCGCAACTTAAAGTACTGAGAGTTGATATGTCTATTTATTTCGGCTCGGTTAATCACATTCAAAATCGTATCGAAAATATTCTAGCTCAACCACAAGTCAGTCAAATATTAATAATATGCGGCGGAATCAATTTTATAGACTTAAGTGGTACAGATTTATTAATAAGTTTAGATAAAAAGTTAAAGACTAAAGGGGGAGGGTTGTACTTCTTCGGCATGAAAGCCAATGTTAAACAGCGAGCGTCTAAATTAGGTCTAATACCTGCGGTGAATGAACAGCAGTTTTTTGACAGTAAGAAAGCGGCAATAGGTACTATCTTCCCGCGATTAAATCAAACGACGTGTCAGCAGTGCACACAGCATGTGTTTAAAGAGTGTGCGAAATTTTCACCGCCTACCTAAACATGAACTGATATATGTTGTTTGAGAGCTTACTAGCCTTTGACACAAAAATGTAGCACACTGTCAATAATCAGTTAGGTGCCGGTTTTTTTGTTTTTTTTCCAGTTTATCAGCTCAACTTATGATTAGAGCTATTGGTTCTGTTTTCTTATCAGAACTTTAGATTAGAGCTTTTCATGGCCGCTTTTCATCACAGTTTCTCATCACACCAATGCAACGCTTTTAAAAATTCAGTTACCTTAAAGTGGCTTACATTTTCATTCTCGAACGTTTCATACCAGGGTATCCAGCTGGCATTTGAGACTATAGCTAGCCTGCTTATATTGGCAGTGCAGTGGTCATGAAATCGCAATGGGTGCCAGTCTGAAGTGTGAATGATGTCAGTTAGGCTATGATCCAAATAGAGTAAGATTCTAAGTTGATGATCCGGCTTATGTTGTTGTTTGATCTGGGTGAGAAAAATATTTGCATAATCTTCTTGGCTGAGTATTTCACAGGCTTGTGCCACGAGAATATCGCCAGCGGAATCGGGTAAAATATAGAGCATGTCATTCCTTGATTTACAGGCGGCAAAATCAGTAACGAAGAACACTGAAAAGTGTGAAAATGCGAGTGAAGAGGATATTACAGTTTTTTAGAACAGTTACAAGCGAAGGAAAAGCGCTTCTCGCCTTGTTATTTAAGACGTGAAGCGTAAACGTTTAGTTTCATGGCAAAATTATTTAGCTGTCTTACCTTCAAAGAACATATTGACAGTGAACTCAGTCACACCGATTTTAGCGGTATCAATACCAAAATCACTGAATACTAAGTTCACAGAACCTTCAAATCCTGCGCGGTAATCACCCCAAGGTGAATCGCCTTCGCCAATTAAGTTTGCATCAAATGCCACTGCTTTAGTCACCCCATGTAAATTAAAGTCGCCTGAGACTTTGTAGACTCCTTCGCCAGTACTTTTAATCGAGGTGCTTTTAAAGGTTGCTGTTGGAAATTTAGCTGCGTTTAGAAAGTCATCACTCATAACGTGTTTATCACGCTTAGCATGATTGGAATCAAAACTTTGTGTATCAATGGTCACTTGCACGCTTGAATCGTTTGGTTTGCTCTTGTCGTATTCAAAAGTACCTTCAAAGTTATTAAAACGACCTTTTACCCAGCTCACACCTATGTGATTCACTTTTACATCAATCTGCGAATGCGCGCCAGCTTTTGCATCATCAATAACATAAGTGGCAGCGGTAGCGGTTGCGCTGGTGGCGATAACGGCCGCCAGTAATGTGCTCTTAATCAGATTTTTCATTGTTTCTCCTTGATCCCCAACATTTTGTTGAGGATGTTGTCTTTATCAATAAAGTGATGTTTCAGGGCAGCCACAGTGTGTAATACCACAATAGCGATTAAACCTATCGCGACAAAATAGTGGACATCCCCAGCTAACGTCGCTTGGTTAGCAAAAAATTCATTGGGGCCTGGAATCACGAACCAGTCAAAAATGTTAATACCTTGGCCGCCGGCTACTGTTATCAGTAAGCCAGAAATTAACACAACGAAAATAAACAAATACATTAGGCTGTGGGCTACATGGCTTGCCGTATTGATAAATTGACTGTTAGACGATGGTGGTGCGGGAGTGACATTAGTCCACTTCCATGTAACACGAAAAATCATTAACAATAAGACGATAATGCCAAGGGCCTCATGTATCTGTGGTGCTAAGGTATAGAGTGAATCATAGTAACTCAGATCGACCATATACAGGCCAAGTGCAAATAAACCGACAATAGGTAAAACCAGTAGCCAATGTAAAATAATAGTTGTCCAGCCAAATGCGAGGCTAGAATTTTTAAAGTGGTTTACGTATCTCATAACCGTCCATTTAATAGCGATAGGGCTCTAAAGGCTCGCTCTATTCTGCGATAGAACAAACGCGGTAAAGTTCCCCTAGATCATTAATATTGCACCTTAGTATTTAAAATAGTGCAGCGCAATAACCTCTAGATCTTGTCACAATAAACGTATATTATTAAAGCGTCTAATGCATAAAGGTGATGATTGTCATGCGCGAAATGAATTTAAGATCCATTGATCTTAATTTATTAACAATTTTACAAATATTATTAGAAGAAAAGCACGTGACTCGGGCTGCGGAACGGTTACATATGAGTCAATCAGCGGTCAGCCGAGCACTACAAAGGCTAAGGCTTGTGTTTAATGATCCCCTGTTAGTGAAAAGTGCCGAAGGTTATAGTTTGTCTAGTAGGGCGTTGAAGTTATCCACTGAGTTAACTTTAATCTTGCAAACGATTTCGGGATTGATCCAAGAGCCAGAGTTTAATCCTTTAAAAGTAGCCGCGACGCTTCGATTTGCAGGCATTGATTTAGATGCATGTATTGATATGCCTACTTTTATGCATCAGGTATTAGACCAAGCACCAGCGCTTAAGATTGAAGTATCGACAATTCCCGCCGATTATTTTACACAGTTATCCAAAGGCCAAGTAGACTTTTTTGTCTCAGGTATAAAACCTAATAAGCACTCAGAGAACCTGCATTCAAAGCATTTAAGCTGTTCTGAACTGGCAATTCTGCTTGGCAAGCAGAATCCTTTGGCTGATCAATGCATAGATTTAAATACCTATTTACAAGCAATGCATGGCTATGTGGCGATTACCGGTAAAGGTCCTGCTTTATTAGATGATCATCTTGAGAGCATAGGGTTAAAACGCAATGTGGTCTTAAAGCTTTCGGATATGCGCTCGGTTGTTGAGTACTGCGAAAAAACCAATATTCTGTTTATGTTGCCCGTAGTGGCGATCAGTAATTTACTGGCAGGCCGAAATATTGTAACAAAACCTTTACCGCGAGAATTAAAGTGTCCCGACGCTAGTTTTTATCTCTATTGGCACGCGCGCTTTCATAAAGATCCTCTACACTGTTGGATAAGGGAAATGCTCATATCCCAAGTAATCCCTTAGCGGATTATCCTAAAATCTGCAGTCAGACATCTTTTAGGCACCCAAAAATTGAGGCATAGCAAAGTAAAGATTACTGTGAAAGGCTGTTCTTTTAGAAATACGTATGCGCCTTAAGGAGTGATCGATTATGTATAAAAAGGTTAAGCACATTGGCTTGATTGATAGAAGTTGTTTCATCGATTTTTTTAGAACTGGAAAACTTAATGCGCATTGTTAGCGGTTAACTGATGTTACCAGGATTATCGCCTGAAATTAGTCTTTTATTATCATGTGCATAATTGATGCAATTGTTTTTGCAATCTAATAACAGGCTGGTATACTTCTGCCTCTCAAATGAGAACAAGCGCTAATACCGCTGAACTATGGTAGTTCTGTCGGTCCTCTCGCAACGATAAGTCGTGAATTTGGTCAGGCCTGGAAGGGAGCAGCCACAGCGACCTCTTCGTGTGCCGGGATGTGGCTGGCGGAACTGCTTCCAAATACCACATCAAATTTTACCTCGAGCCTTTTTGAATAGTGTGTCTTTTTCGAATCGATTTAGAAACACGGTCCTATTTCATATTTTTCAACTCTTGATTATACAATATCTAAACTCTCGCCTACACCAGGCTGGCAGTTTTCGCGTATTTGATCGCTTATAATGCAGAGAAAAAACTAATAGTCCTATTATTGCTGCCCGATGATGCCGGCTGATTTAAGGCGATGTGATGCTAATTATCTTTTTTTAAAAATACTGTGTTTACATAAGGGACATTCGATTAAGGCCCACCTATGTCAATATATAGAAATGACAAAAAACTAATACCCCTATATACAATGTACCTATTGCCCTAAAAATCGGGATCAATTCACTGAATATTGACACAACGAAGAAGCGTGTCTTGATTATCTCTATAAACTTCGTTGGCACTATGGTGGTATTTTCCCTGGGTGTTATGTAAAGAAATCCCTATATAAATTAAAAAACAGTCTCCTAAAATGTAATGCTTGTCGTAGAGAGGTATCTGCTACTTCAAGCACGGTTTTTAATAAGAACGGTGTATCTCTCAAAGATTGGTTTAGTGCTATTCGTTAACTTAATTCAATGCGCTATAAATCCTTTTGCCAATTCATTTCCCTGTTCTATGTCGAATCTATAAAAATGATCCTGAGGTTACGCGAGCATAGTTGGACTTTTTATCACCGGCACTACATTTCGATCCGTGGCGCAGAGATCGCGACAAATCCAGAGAACTTACCCCGTTAGCTCTACAACAACAAGCCGTCTCACTTTCTGATATTCATCCCCTTACCTTGTCTGCTTCCGCCCGCTATAGTTGCTCTAAATATTGTTTTATCTTTTGCTAAGGGGACGAAAATTTCGCTCAGTGGCGCTATCCCATCGACATGGATCAGCACCATCATTCCCAAAGGACCAAAAAAATAACATGCTCCGCTAGTTTATGGAGGCGTTAATAGGCGCTAGCCTAATGTGCTAGCGAGGTCTATAGTCAATAAAAAGTCTTGCCTATTAGCCAAGTAATTGCCGTTAACGGCAGTTTAAAACTGACGCCTTTTTACTAAAATCTAAAATCTGATTTTGACCCCCTTATTGCTTAAAATTTACCAATTATTGGCGCTATTCCTATCTTCTTTTTATTTTTTAAACGATAACTCTCACCACTAATTTTGATGATATGACAGTGATAATGCAGCCGATCGAACATCGTTACTGTAAGTGTCGGATGATCAGTAAAAGTGCCCGGCCATTGACTAAATGGCAAATTATTGGTTAATCACCTGTGTGCTCATAACGCTTAGCAATCACATTAAACAACCAGTGAGCTTGTTCTGAGCCAAAATAGAGATAGCCGATTCCGCCAGCGATGTGAAGCTAAGTACTAAACGCTGCAATGAGCTTCTTAACTTGTTCTGATGATGTGCTGCTGCCAGTAGCAATATTATAATTTTCAACCGAACTGGCTCTTTCAATCGGTATCACGCTTTTCTTGGCAAGTGAGAGAATATTAGAGACCATATCAGTTTTTAATAAGAACTTTACGCATTTTGAACGTTTACTTTAGAGAGGTTTTAACTGTCCTCTGGACAGCGCAGAGTCAGGTTAAATTATAACGCAGTATCAATGTAATATTCTACAGCCTGATTTTTAAATTAGTTTTAGAGGAGTAACGACATGTCCGAACATGAAGAAGATTGTTGTTGCGACGGCCTGTTGCAAAGCAACGACGTCCGAACAGGGATAATATCTGGAGAAAATTTTAAGAACAAAGTAATACAGTATGCTGTAGTTGATGGCCTTGCGGTTTTTGAGGGCTGTATTGTTCTGGGAACGGTCGAAGAGCTTGAAGCGCAGACGTCAGCCGCTAAAGTAGCACTAGATATCGGTGACGATGGCGAAGACGTAGCCCATGGAGTGGTGATTACCGGTCAAAATAAACGCTGGCCCAACGCGCTTATGCCCTATGAGATAGATCCTGCCCTGCCAGCGACTAACAAAACAAGAGTTCAAAATGCTATAACTCACTGGCAGCACAATGCAGGTATGCACTTTGTGCTCCGCACGACATCAAATAAAGCTCAATATCCCAATTACGTAAGATTTCGACCAGCAACTGGGTGCTGGAGTCAAGTTGGAATGCGTGGCGGAAAACAAGAAATTGGCCTAGCAGGTGGCTGTGGACTGGGCGCAACCATTCATGAGATAGGCCATGCTTTTGGGCTGTGGCATGAACAAAGCCGAGAAGATCGCGACAGCAAAATTAAGATTAACTGGCAGAATA
Organism: Gammaproteobacteria bacterium; assembly: GCA_034111875.1. Lineage (GTDB taxonomy): Bacteria > Pseudomonadota > Gammaproteobacteria > Pseudomonadales > Balneatricaceae > Rs1. Next base: position 17,949 of record JAWUWK010000090.1, on the reverse strand, counting down.
TCAAGGCTGGAAAAGAGCATAATTTCAACCAGCACATAGCAGATGGAGATGATGTTGGTTCATATGAATATGGTTCTATCATGCATTACGGACGCAAAGTCTTTCCAAGTGATGATACTGCTCTAAAAATTGTCTATTTAGCAGTAGAATCCGCCTCACAAAGATGCACAATGCCAATTAGAGACTGGAAGTCTGCACTAAATAGATTTATGATCGAGTTTAACGAAAAACTTACACAATTATTTTTACATTCTCTAAATGTCATCGACGTGAGCTACTTTACATTAATGAATTATAGACGCATCAGCATAATATTGTTGCTTTGGCTTTTTAGTCTTCAACTCTTCTCGGTGGTATGGGCAATGCCTTTGGCTGATCGCTATTGTGTTAAATATACTCAAAATATTTGTGTGAATAAATTAACCGAATCTACCGAGCATACAATGCCTATGCCCACAGTGACTGACAGTGATTTTTCTAGTCACCATAACCAGACTTCAGTTATTTGCGATCTTTGTTTTATCGCCTGTCAGCCATTAATTTTCTCCACAGATATAATGTCATTTATCAAGATAGTCGATACAGCCTTCTCTACTCAATCCATTTCTCCCCCTATCGATGCTTTTATGAGAATAGTCTATCGGCCTCCGATTCTCGCATAACCTAGGAAAACGACGTCTTTTTCTTGATATAAAAGCTGAATTAGGCTGTTGTTCTATTGCGTTATCACACTCTATTTATATACGCAAACCTTAGCATAACTATTACCTGTGTAAATACGTCGTTAAAAACAACCTTAAAATGCTCTTTTACCACAGTAAATTACGCTTTTGTGCTTGTTTTTGCCAAGTATTTACTTAAGTCATAACCCTATGCAGAGGTCTAATACTGTTAATAAAAACTACATTCTATGATGTTTTAGGAATCCATATGCGTGCCAAAAAAAAGAGTTTAATTTCACATCGTTTCGGCTATTCACTGTTGTTGGCCATAATATTACTGACTGCAATGATATTTAGCGTACCTATGGTACACGCTGAAAACCCACCTCAGTCAATGCTAATCTACAAAAGCCCAACCTGTGGATGCTGTACTGCCTGGGTGGATCATATGAAAGATGAGGGGTTTAGCACAATCGTCAAGCATCCTCAAAATCTCAATGCCATCAAAAAACAGCTAAATATAACCGTTGAAAATCAGGCCTGTCATACAGGAATATTACAAGGTTATGTTTTTGAAGGTCATATTCCTGCCAATGTTATTCAGCAGTTTCTTGCCGACAGACCAAGCGATGTCATAGGTTTAGCGGTGCCAGGTATGCCGATGGGTAGTCCTGGAATGGATAATGGTAGAGCATTTAATCCGTATCAAGTCTTTCAATTAAACCAAGACGGTAGTCGTACCCCTTACGCAACAATATCATTTGATAAAACAGTTTTTATGGAGAATGATTCATGACACAAGAATATCCATTAACAGTTTTAACGTCGTCTAAACTATCTCTACCACGTTTTGTAACGGTTATAGCTGCGAGGCCTGCGACGTTAAGTTTTGGTTTGTATTCAAGTTTCTATTTCGCCAATGCATTAGGCAGCAGTGATCCTCCGCGTTCACTGTCAGAGATTTTATGGGGCAATTCTCTCGATCTTAATAGAGTCTATCAAGACGTTAATATCGCAGACAAAAAGACAATAGCCACTTCTGTTAACGGCTTTTTACCGGAGAAAATTCTTAGTTGGAAAGCAGGTTTGAGAGTAACCATAAGGATAAAAACAATCTATCAGATGATAGTTTAATTTACTGGCATGACTTGATTTTACCGTCAAATGTGGACGGTGTTCCCGTTTTAAGTTCTGCAGGTGCCGAGCCACTAAAACTGAAGTACGGTGAGCGAGTGCTAATTATTTTAGTGAACCATACGATGATGACTGATCGGATTTACTTATATGATGTATACAGCGAGTTATTTAGGCACTGCTGATGCGAAAGGAAAATGGCTATATAACCCATCATTTTGTCTTGATTCCTGAATTAGAGCTCAATTGTGCAGGTTAGATAGATCTCGAAATATGAATATGTTTAGGTTTCGTCAATTCAGAACTCAGCGTGCGTTTAGGCGATGAAGTAAGGTCTGAATTTTTCTCCTTATGGCGGTATATGGTGGGAAGCTAAAAGACTGGCAAAACGAGAGTGGCAAAGCACAAGTGGCAGAAATTTGTAGTAGGTATTCATACATGGTTTTAACCATTTATATCTCATCATCAAGATACTTTATTATCAACAGGAAAAAATAATGAAATCATTATCGCAGATACTTTTAACTACAGTTTTAGCCAGTATTCTTTTATTGGTAAATGTCGCTTATGCTCATGAAGCTTCAAAGCATAAAAAGAAAAATGCCGAAAAGCCTAAGTGTGAGTTGGTTAAAAACATGGATCATTCAAAAATGGATATGAATGATCCTATTATGCAAGCCGTGATGAAACAGTGTGTGGGGGTAAATGGGCTATATACAACTAATAAAGATGCAAAACACGATGACAATATTAAGAGAGAAGAACATGGGGAAGAAGTTCATCATAATTAAATAGAGAAAGGCGATTACCCTATTCTTCAAGCAGCACCTAGATAATCACTGATTATTTATATAAGGAAATGAGCATGACCTACATTAAATACCTCTCTATCGGTTTGTTGGTGGCTCTTTTTGTCGCTATCAGTTTTATATATTCAGGCTTATACCCTATAGGAGCTGATAATAAACACAATGCACTCACATTCTGGGTGCTAGAAACATTAAGAAAGAAATCAATTGCGCGTGCTTCTAAAGACATCGAAGTGCCATTTTTAGATAACCCACAACTCTTATTATCGGGTGGCGCTGATTATAATGACATGTGTTCCGGATGCCATTTAACACCAGGGCAAAAAAATAGTGATATGTCGTTAGGGTTGTATCCTTCACCCCCCAATTTAACCGTGGATGCTGATGAGCGTGAAGAGAGTGACCATAATAATATTACAAAACAGCAGTTTTGGGTGATTAAGCACGGAATTATGGCATCTGGTATGGCTGCATTTGGGCCTACGCATGATGATGAACGCATTTGGGCAATGGTTTCTTTTTTGAAGAAACTACCAGAATTGACGCCTGAACAGTATCAGATAATTACAGCAAGACGATGAATAAAGGATGAGAATAATAGAGAATGCACGATTTTAAATTAAAACAGTTGATGAAAAATACAGTGTTAATAGTTTGCTTGTTCACTTTACAGGCTTGCTCTAGCGAAATTGATGTAAATAATCATGATGTTGAAACAAGACGTTGGTATACAACTGCGCAAATGATTAAAGGTGAACAAGTTTTCTTAAAAAATTGTGCCAGCTGCCATGGAATAAAAGCACAAGCGACGGAAAATTGGAGGGTTTCGGATAAAAACGGTATTTATCCGCCACCACCTCTAAACGGCACTGCGCATACCTGGCATCATCCTATCAACATGCTAAAAGACACCGTGGCGAATGGCACTTCTAGAGGCATGCCTGCGTGGAAGACGACGCTTAACGATGAGGAAATAGAGGCAACTTTGGCTTGGATTGTGAGCCATTGGCCTGATAAAGTTTATAATGCTTGGAGAAGTCGTCATTAATAACATGTGGTTTAGATTGTCATAACAACCGGCACGCTTAGTCATAGACTGGAGAGCCTGCTGGTCGCAGGCTTAAAGCTCTCACACAATGAAGCAGGTGGCCACTAGGTCCACTTTACAAGCAGCTGACGCTTGATGAATGATACCATCGCAAACAAACTAGATTTAGCTGCTCTAGAGATCGCGTCTAGGCCCAATCGCTCTAAGAAAACGAGATCACAGGAGCTACGGCCTAATCTTCAAAGCGTTTATTGCAAAAAAACGGCACACCAGAAGGCTAATCTGATAAAGCGGACGGCGAAGAACAAGCACAAACGAATGGATGATATCGTCTGGATGATTGATTGATTGATTGATTGCTGAGTTGTGGCATGACGCCTGGGCAAATAGCGGGACCTATGAAGCGAGAAGTGCTTGCTCAATAAGTGAGTTGCCACAGCATATATAGTGATATCGCCTAGATACATTGTCGACATCGACGGTCACGTATAAGGTCAGCCCTATCGTTAGCGTAAAGGAGCAGCGGCTGGCGTTTACTTAATTCCTAATCCTGTTGATATTGATGAACGACCCGATATTGTTGATCATAACAGTGAATTTGACATTGTGAGGGTGATACTGTCTGCGGTCAGGATGGCCATTTCGTGACACTTTTATAACGTGTTTCTAAAGTTTTTCTAACCATGAAAATTAACTATAAGACCAAAAAATTCTTGAGTCTTGCAATAACAAAGCGGCTGAAACTCTATAACAAAATGTGCAAGACAATGACCCTTCGACAATGGTGATTAATTTGCTGAGCATAAGGTGGTCTCTAAAGCCTTAAAGTGTAAAATTTACTTTGCTTAGCCTTATCACTCTTGGCAGCGTGGCCTGAATGAAAATACCAATGGATTACTAGGCCGATATTATCCAAAAGGGATGAAGAGAGTTGCGCTATCGAAACAAGAAATAGCACAAGTACAATTTACCATTAACATGAGACCAAAAAAGGCATTAAATTATCTGTCTGCGTATGAGTTTCTAGCGGTTGTGCGTGTGTCAATTATGTTGTGGATTGAAAAAAGCGGATGTTCTTTTTAGTTCGATTTTCTTCGATAATTAACAACATGACACTCAGTTCAACGAAGTTGCCAGAAGTTCCATTCAACAGAATGTTTGTCTATAAGAGTCAGACAGGTCTGGGTCTAGTATTATTCACAAACGTAATTAAACAATTAAAACTTACAATCTCATAACAATCAGAGTAGTCATATATCAAATAGTATAATGATCAAAGGGTGTACATGGGCGGGCTTTCTTTTAACCAATGCTTTACCCATCAGAATAAATTTATAAAAAAAACTTGACTGGATAAACAACTAACCACATAGTAAACAAGGAAATATCAACAACTTATTTGGGGTTGCCAAATAATACAGAGTATGAGCCATCGAGGATATTGCTGGAATAATGCACCAATGGAACGCTTTTTTAGAAGTTTAAAAACGGTATGGATGCCAGCGATAGGTTATAAAAAATTTAAAGAAGCTTATCGAGCGGTCATTAATTATATAATGGGTTATTACAACACTAAGCTACAATACAGGCATAAGCCCAAATGAGTCTGAGCGAAAGTACTGGTTAAACTGTAAAACCTTGGCTCATTTTACGTTGATAACCTCAGACTCACGTCTTCTTTCTTGGTGCCGTTAGCGCACCACACAGGGAAAAGTTATTGAAAAAGCATAGATATCGCAAGATATATCTGTTAAGTTGCTAATATAAAACAATTTTTGTTTCCAAGTCTTCCTTTGTCGATAGCTCTAATCGATAGGTGGCCAATTAATTCTATTCATATAATATTACTTTACACAGGAATTCGTACATGAGTAATTCGAAAGTACATTCAATAAAGACGAAGCTTATCGCTAGCTTTAGTGTGTTAATTATACTGCTAAGTATAACTGCGTGGTTCGGTGTTAATGGTATGTCCACATCAAACGAGCGACTTGAGCATGTTGTCGATATATCAACTGAAAAAATAAAATTATCGGCACGTATAAACCAAAACTTGTTGTCTATTTCGAGAGCTGAAAGGAATATTATTTTAGCTAAAACTCAAGACGAAATGGATGTTTTTTCTGATAATACCGTTGCCGAAAATACTGAAATGACTGAACGTAGAGTCAAGCTAAGGGCTCTGCTTGATGATGGTGGCAAGACGATACTTGATCAGTTTAGCAACACTTGGGATCAATACATAACAGTTAATGCAGAAGTCAGAGCACTCGCTCGACTTAACTCTAACAAAATCGCCGGAGATTTATCTAGAGGTGATGCCCGAGTAGCATTCGATGCTGCATCTGAAGAAATCAGGTCTTTCGTAGAGCGTTCTGAAAATGTATTAAGCTTTGCCAATACATTGGATTCGGCTCTGCGAGCCGCAGAAATGATTAAGATTTCAGCACGCATCAATCGAAACTTAGTAGAAATTCAGCGTGACGAGAAAAATATGATCCTTTCTACTCAATTAACAGACATAGATGCGTTCGCCACATCCATCGAGGAGACGAAAAGTGATGTTACTGACCGTCTAGCTCAGCTAACAGCCCTTGTTTCTAATGACAATAGATCATCATTTGATAGTTTTGTAAAAAAATATAATCGATATTTAGTGTTAAACCAGAAAGTGCGAAATTCTACCCGTGAAAACGGTAATTCTCGCGCCTTTGATCTATCATCAGGTAAAGGACGAGAACTAAGTGATAAAGCCAGCGCTCTAATGACTGACCTAGTAATAAAAGCAGAAGCTGATATGGCTTTAGACGGCGAACTTGGTCGGCAGGAATACGCTAATTCGCGCAATATTATGTTGACTATTACTGTTATTGCCATTGTTGCAGGTATCATTATGGCGATGTTTATAGCCCTGGGTATCAGTGGTTCTTTGCAAAAATTAGTGAGTCGACTGGAAGATATTGCTCAAGGTGAAGGCGATTTGACCGTCGTTGTTGACGAGAGTGCTAAAGATGAGACAGGTGATCTCGCACGAGCTTTTAATCTATTTGTTACCAAAATCCGTAAAGTGATTAGTGAAGTAACGGATTCTACCGATCAGCTTTCAACAGCCGCAGAAGAGTTATCTACCGTCAGCAAATTAACAGGACAAGGCGTAGAACAGCTCGGCAGTGAAACCGGACAAGTCGCTGCGGCGATGAATGAGATGACAACGACGGTTCAGGAAGTAGCCAGTAACGCCAGCGAAGCTTCTAGCTCGGCAGCCGAAGCCAACTCCCATGCAGAAAATGGCGATAAAATTATAAGAAAAACTGTCGCATCAGTGGGCCTATTAACAGATGAAATTAATAGATCCTCAGAGGCTATTCATAAGCTCAAAGGTGATAGTGATAATATTAGTTCTGTATTAGATGTAATTAAAAGTATTGCTGATCAAACAAATTTATTGGCACTCAATGCCGCCATTGAAGCCGCTCGTGCAGGAGAGCAGGGTCGTGGTTTCGCAGTTGTTGCAGATGAAGTTCGTTCGCTAGCGCAACGTACCCAGCAATCTACATCAGAAATTGAACTAATGATCGATATAATACAAAGTGGTACGATCAATGTTGTTGACAGTATGAATAAAAGTCGTGATAAAGCTTTACAAGTGGTGGAAGAAATTGATGAAACAGGCAGCGTTCTCACACTTATCACATCATCAATAGTGTCTATTAATGATATGAATTGTCAGATCGCAACTGCTGCTGAAGAGCAAGCTTCTGTTACTGAAGAAATTAACCGCAATATTGTCAATGTCCAAGATTTAACGAATCAATCAGCGGGATCAACGGCACAGGTGTCGACAACAAGTAATGAATTAGCTAAATTAAGTGAAGAACTTAAAACACAAATAAGACAATTCAAAATATAAATCATTAATGGACATGAGTTATGTGGAATACGTTTTATCTATTTCCACATAACTTGTAACGATTAAAATAATTATTTTACATTGTCAATGGCGATAACTACTGCGAAAAACTTTATATACGTGGTAAAGAAAATTAACAAAATAGCTCTCTGGTAGGCTTTCAATCAGCGTAAACCGTTCATTGAGTCTGGAATCAACAGGATTGTCGTCTTTTTTAATATATCTTTCTGCATTTTAAATCTTTCAACTTTAGGTTTTAATGCTTTTATTTTGCGCTGTTCAGCGCAGATAGCAAGAGTGTTATTCTCGCGGCCAGTCCGCTCTTTGCGTAATAACTTAGTCCATTACCAACGGTTGATTTATCGACATTTATTGCATCACCGGCTTCGCCAACAGAGCAGTTTTGATCAATAACAAGCTCAGCGATTTATTGTCAAAATTCTGGTCTATAGTGTTTTGTCATGTTGCACCAAAATTCAAGAGTGTTAATAATATCATCTTTCTCTAGGTGGCCAACATTAGTATGCCACTACCTCCGTTAATTATTGCAACGACAATATGAATTAAGATAGCATTGTATCGAGATGCAATTTAGTACTGTTTTAATATCCTAAGATATTGATAAAACAATAAACTACCCAAGAGGTAAGCAGATTTTGCAGCCCAACTTTAGGTCCACTATTGAAACTCATGAAATAAAAAATCCCAGTAAATATATGACGCTTACTTATGCCATATCACTCACTGTGATCGCATTATTATCAGGCGTAGTGCATTTAGTATTGGATAAAGTTATCGAACATCAAAGTCAGACCGGTACAATTGTCAATATCAGCGGTCAGCAGCGAATGTTATCTCAGCGTGCGAGTTTGTTTACCATTGAATATATAATATCAGGATCGATGCGATCGCATAAAATTGCAACCGATTCCATAGAACAAATGCGTATGAATCAGCTTTTATTAGTTGGAAGTGAGAAAGAACTAAAAAAACCTGATTGGCGAGCCCCTATGTCGCCAGAGCTAAATACCTTATATTCTGCAGCCCCATTCTATGTTACTAAAAACCTCAATATGTTTACTAAATCGATCGAAAATGCGTTGTCAAGAGATCCCATTAAACAATCATTGACTATCGATATTGATCGCTTAGATTTTGTGGTATTGTCCAGAACAATTTTAATTGATGGCTTACATGCAGTCGTAAATCAATACGAAAAAGAAGCTTTAATTAAGATCGATGATTTGCGATCCGCTCAAAAGGTGGTTTTTTGGATTATACTTTTGACTATCTTTATAGAAGCATTATTTATTTTTCGACCTATGGTAGCCAAAATTTCTCAATATGCAAATCGTCTGGAACATGAAGCTAAATACGATGCACTCACTGGAATTTTAAACCGAGGAGGATTTAATTTATTAGCAGATAACGCGATTGCCTCTGCAACCCGCAATAAAGTGACTCTGAGCGTTATAATGTGTGACATTGATTTCTTTAAACGTGTCAATGACACTTATGGACACGTTGTTGGTGATAAGGTTATCAAATCTGTTGCCAATGAGCTTGATCAATGCATACGCAAATCTGACATATTAGCTCGATACGGTGGTGAAGAGTATATAATTTTATTACCGCAAACCAAAGTTACAGATGCCCATTTGTTAGCGTCTAAATTATGTCAAAGAATTTCCGAGTTAGTCTTGGAAATTGATGATAAAAAATTCAGTGTTACAATGAGCTTTGGTGTTGCTGAATTAATAAATTATGATATGGAGATTGGTCACGTTATCACTCGAGCAGATAGTGCCTTATACCTATCAAAGCAACAGGGTCGTAATATGGTTACTGCATGTTGAATAAATAAGACGACAAGGTATAAAATACAGATGCTTTCAAATTCATAGAATATAAAATATTAGGCCACATATGGGCGCTGTTTTGCACGCAAGACATTAATCTACTTGTAGTGGTGAATTTTTTTATCAGCCTCAAGTTCCCTAATAAATTTCTTCCTTTGATAGCGCTAAGAGCCCCCAGCGTAAATATGAGGACATACATTTTTGATTGAGAGCAAACCTTTTATAGCAGCCTGAGCTCAACTCTTAATCTGTTTTATTTTTGCAAACCCTCTGATTTTTTGCTCTACGGATTTTTTTACGCCATATAACTAACATTACATTACGTATTCATTAAACCTGACTGTGCTTTTCTATTAGGTTGGAGATAATTTACTGCTGGCACCAATGCCTTTAATCCATTAAGTTTTTAGTTTCTCTGCATATTCGCGTAACTTATCATGACAACCCATAGCGCGACTAAATTGATCAGCACCCTTAGGCTGCATCGCTTTACACTAGCTCTGTGCATTAATGCCTAAGCTCTCAAGTAGCGCAGGAAGTCTGGCGTTTATCGATCCACGCTTTACCCCTCTTATTACTCGGCCACTCCAATCAACCAACGCTAAATATTCATCATAATCATAAGGTATTTGATCACTTAAATAATCGCCTTCGAGTAGGAACTCTTTTAGTGATACTCCACAGCTCTGTTACTTAGAAGCTTCTGTATGGGACTGTTTATCGATGGTTTATTTTCCCCTATGCGCTGTTTTATCCAAGTGAATTTTGACGTTTTAGGCGTGTCAGCCATCTTGGCTCTGTTGGGCTATAGCTCGATTCAAGCCATGTATGTCAGCAATGCCTGCTCATCGAGCATTTAAAACGACCTTCTCAGAAGTGGCCGTTACAGGCTCTCAATATTAGCCATGCGCGCTATACAGCGCGTTGAGACTTCTTATAAACCAGCTTATACCTTACTAATAGATGACGCCATTCATCAACAATATCTGCAAACAATTATAAGTGTTTTTTTGTAAGATCTTCGCTATCTACAAAACGCTGAATGGTAGGTGGGCCTAAATATATTTTTCGCTAACGCGCTCTGACTTCAAGATCTTTTGGAGCATCTACTTCGTCTTTATTTTATTATAATACAAGATGATAGTGGTTCCGCATAACTGCATACGCAGAAACTTCAATACAAAAAACCGTTTCTACCTCCGCTAGCCGATCGAGCATCCATTGTCGAAGATGTTCATCGTTCTGTTGGGTTGATTTATCGAAACTGCAGAGAAATGCTTTTCTAACAACACCTGAGATGCAGTGATAATAAGGAGTGTCTTTTTAGCAGATTTTCTGCGCACTCGCACGGGTCATAGTAACCTCCCATCCAGAATATAATGCCTTCGATTCTAACTTTATTTAGAGAATACTCTGCTCTTATTTTAGTTCATTTTATATTAATCTATGATCGTTCTAAATAAATTTATGTATGATATAAAATTCTCTATATCAAATTAATTAATTTTATATTAATCTAGAGCTGTTGAATATTAAATTATCAGCATCTAAATATTAAGTAAACAAAGTTTATAATTTAAGGTTATTGACTAAATTTTACTGTATTTAATCGAAAAAACTCAAAGGATATTATAACTCAAAGGATCTGATTAATTTTTGCAGTAGGTAATGAACACAGTGGCCGAATTAATAGGGTTTACCTCGTTTAGTAGTGGTATTGTTTTTGCTGTCAATGGTCAGGGAGTACAGCGTAAACTGGCGGTGAATGATCAGGTCTTTGACGATGAAAAAATTGTCACTACCGCACAGGGAAAAGTGAGTATTACCACTATAGATAACCGAACCCATACCTTTACCAATGGCCAATCAATATTAGCAGCCGCGCTGGTTACCAATAATACTAGTGTGTCCACCGATACAACGTCTTCTGAAAACACTCTGCTCAGTCCTACAGAAGTGATCGGTTATGTCAGTTTTTCCTCCGGACGGGTAATTGCCATTAACGGCAATGGTGATCAACGCGAGCTAAGTCTGGGCGACGAAGTATTTGACGATGAAGAGATTTTTGTTCTGCGTGCAGGTAAAATTGAAATAACCTTGGAAGATAACAGCGTCTTAAGTATTGGTAGCAATACATCTCGCAAATTATCTGAGGTCATCGAAACGCCGCGCAGCTCTGCTTCCAATCCGGGCGTAAATCAATCGACCCCCGAACAGACAAACAGCGATGCACCAAGTAACAATCAACCTAATATTCCAGAGTCTTTAAAAGACAATTTTCACTTTGTTCCCCGCGTTACTAATAACGAGATCAATCAGATGTCTAGCAGAGTGGTTAGAACCTCTGAGGAAATAAATGTACAAGCCGGAATTCCATCCTTAAGCAGCAGTACGTTACTAGGCGCCAATAAAGAAACACTGCTTATACTTCCAACCCAGAGTATCAGCTTCGATAGAATTGACCGTATCAGTGATACCATCAATGATTTTGCGAGCAACGAAGCAGCTGGTCTGTCCTTTAGCGCTACCCTGAGTGCCCCTTTAGAGGTAATGCAGCGTCTTGAATACTCCAACGATGGTGGCTTGTCTTTTATCAATATCAGCAGCGCCGTGACCGGCACTCTTATTTTTTTTATGGATGACAGTTTAATTGAGACCACCACCATAGTACTGAGAGTATCTAACCGCTATTTATCTGGGCCTGAAGTGCGATTGCAAGTAGTGATAGATACTGATGCGCCTATACAGGATATTTACATTGACAGTATTAGTCTAGACACCGGCGTCGCTAATGATTTCATCACTAGCGACAATAACGGCCTGTTAATTAACGGGCGTTTGAGTTCAGTTCTGGATGAAGGGGAATCTCTAGAATACTCCGGGGACGGTGGATTGAATTTCAGTGATATTAGCGCGGCTGTCATTGGTACGGCCTTGAGTTATTTTGATGCAGATCTCACTATTAGCAGTACAGTAGTGTTTAGAATATCTGACGGCGCCAACTATGGCCCCAACTATGGCGCGTCTATTCGTCAGCTTATCACTATCGATACCCAGGCACCCTCTCAGAGCATTCAAATTGACAGTATTAATGCTGATACTGGAACATCAAAAGACTTCATTACCAGTGATAACAGTGGCTTAACTATTAATGCCACTTTAAGCGCCGCTTTACAAACAGGCGAAGTGTTGCAATATTCACGAAATGCAGGTGTAAGTTTTACTGATATAGGCAGTGCGGTGGGCGGTGCTGTCATAGGTACGTCAGTTAGTTATTTTGATGCCAATTTGACCAGTAGCAGCACCGTTATGTTTCGGGTTAGCGATGGCGCTAATATTGGTCCTGTTAGCTCGCAGTTGATCGTGATTGATACCAGCACGCCTACTCAGATTATTAGTATCAACAATATGAGTATTGACACGGGTACCGCGGCTGATTTCATCACCAGTGACAGCGACGGCCTGACTATCAATGGCACTCTCAGTGCGCCGCTCAACGCGGGTGAGCGCCTGCAGTATTCTAATAACAACGGTGTCACTTTTATCGACATCAGCGGGCACATTAGCGCCGGCACAGCGATCAGTTATTTTGATGCCACGTTGATCACCAGTAACACTGTGGTATTGCAGGTGGAGGATGGCGCCAATCGAGGAGTGCAGGCCAGCCAGTTAGTGATTATCGATAGTCGCGTTCCAGCTATCATTATCAGTATTGATAGCATTAGTGATGATAGCGCTAATATCGGTGATTTCATCACCAACGATAACAATGGTTTAAGTATTTTTGCGACGCTAAGTAGCCCTTTAAGCTTAGGTGAGACCTTAGAGTACTCGAGCGATAATGGGGTCAATTTCGTCGATATTAGTAGCACCGTAAGCGGCATTGACCTCCGCTACTTCGATGCCACTTTAACCAGCAGTAGCACCTTGGTATTGCGAGTGGCCAACGGTGCCAATTACAGCGCCGAAGCCCGTCAGTTGATTATCATCGATACTGATGCACCTACACAAGTCATCAGCATCGACAGTATCAGCAACGATAGTGGTACAGCGCCAGATTTCATCACAGCTGACGACAACGGTTTAGTGCTTAACGCCAGCCTAGACACTGCGTTACTATTAGCACAAACGCTACAGTACTCCAACGATGGTGGGGTTAATTTTATTGACATCAGCAGCAGTGTTAGCGGCACCGCGATCAGTTATAACGACGCTGCCCTAACCACTAGTAATGTCGTGGTCTTGCGGGTCAGCGATGGCGCCAATTACAGCACAGAGGCCAGTCAGTTCATCACCATTGATACCCAGATACCACTGCAAAGCATTAGCATCGACAGCATCGATGGTGATACAGGCACAGCGAGAGATTTTATCACCGCAGATATTGATGGCATAAACATTAACGCCACCTTGAGCGCCGCTCTGCAACCTGCAGAGATATTGCAGTACTCCAGCGACGGTATTAATTATAGCAATATCAGTGCCAGCGCCAACGGTACCGATATCAGTCATTTCGATGTGCTGTTAACGACGACCAGTACCGTCATGTTTAGGGTGAGCGATGGCGCGAATTACGGCTCAGTGTTCAGCCAGTTAATCACCATCAATACGCTTGTTCCGACACAAACTATCAGCGTTGACAGTATCGATAACGATTCTGGCAGTGCCGAAGATTTTATCACCAGTAGCATTGACGGCCTGTCCATTAGGGCCACCTTGAATACTGGGTTACTTCTCGGGGAAGTACTAGAGTACTCCAACGATGGCGGCAGCAGTTTTATTGACATCAGCAGCGCCATAACCGCGAGTACTAACATCAGCTATTTTGACGGCGCTTTAACCAGCAGTAATTCAGTGGTATTCAGGGTGAGCAACGGCGCCCATTACAGCGCTGAGGCGAATCAGCTGATTACTATTAATACGACGGTTCCGACCCAGAACATCAGTATTGATAGTATTGGTGAGGATACTGGCACTATGGCTGACTTTATCACCAGTGCCAGCGATGGACTGCAGGTCAACGCCACCTTAAGCAGTGCGTTAGCAGCAAATGAAGTGCTGCAGTATTCTCGCGATGGCGGCGCCAGCTTTATTGATATCAGCGATAGCGCAAATGGCACCGACATCAGTTACTTTGATGCCGCCTTGAGCAGCAGCGCTACAGTAGTGTTTCGAGTCAGTAACGGCGCCAGCTTCAGTGCCAGTGCAAATCAGTTTATTGGTATCGACAGCAGTGCTCCGACCCAGACAATCAGCATCGACAGTATCAGTACCGACAGCGGAATTGCCGGTGACTTTATCACCAGTGATAATGATGGCCTAACGATAAATGCCAGCCTGAACGCTGTGTTAAACAGTGGTGAAACTTTAGAATACTCGAGTGATAACGGCGCCAGCTTTAGCGATATAACGACGTCGGTATCCAACACCTCCATCAGTCACAGCGATGCAACACTCACGACAACCAACATGGTGGTATTTAGAGTGAGTGATGGCGCAAACTACAGTGCCCAGAAGAGCCACTTGATCTCCATCGACAACAGCGCTCCGCTGCAGACATTAAGCATTGATAGCATTAGTAACAACAGCGGTACAAGGGGTGATTTCATCACCAATCAGAGTGATGGCCTCACCATCAACGCCTCCTTGAGCGCCGAGTTAAACAGCGGAGATATTCTACAGTATTCCAACGACAACGGCGTAAGCTTCATCGATATCAGCATCGCGGTAGTCGGCACAGTAGTGAGCTATTTTGACGCCGACTTCAACAGTACCAAAACTGTGCTACTGAGGGTGGTAGATGGCGCCAACAGCGGTTCGGCAGCAAGCCAACTTATCACTATTGATACTGTCGCACCGCACCAAAGCATCAGCATTGACAGTATTAGTACCGACTCTGGCAGCGCCGGTGATTTTATTACCAGTGACAACGATGGCCTGACTATCAATGGCACTCTCAGTGCACCGCTCAACGCCGGTGAGCGCCTGCTGTATTCTAATAACAACGGTGTCACTTTTATTGACATCAGCGGTTTCATAAGCGCGGGCACAGCGATCAGTTATTTTGATGCCACGCTGACCAGCAGCAATACCCTGGTAATGCAAGTGGAGGATGGCGCCAATATCGGCGCCCAGACCCGGCAGTCGATTATTATTGATGTCGGGGCGCCCGGCCAAATTATCAGCATTGACAGTATTGGCGATGATACTGCCAATAACGATGACTTTATTACCGCAGACAGCGACGGTTTAACCATCAATGCCACCTTGAGTGCAGTGCTGGCAGTGGGTGAAGTCCTGCAGTACTCCAATGACAATGGTGTCAGCTTTATCGACATCACTTCTGCTGTCAGCGGTACGGTCATCAGCTACTTTGATGTAACTTTAATGAGCACTAGCACAGTGGTACTCAGAGTTAGCGACGGCGCGAGTGTCGGCGCTCAAAGCAGTCAGTTGGTGGTGATAGACATCGGCGCTCCCACCCAGACGATTAGTATCAACAGTATCAATATCGACAGTGGTATTGAGGGTGATTTTATCACCGCTGACAGTAGCGGTTTAATCATTAACGCCAGCTTAAGCGCGATCTTAAGCAGTGGTGAGAGCCTGGAATATTCCAACGACGGCGGCGAGAGCTTTATCGATATCACCGCTGCTGTCAGCGGTATTGTGATAAGTTACAATGATACCAGTTTAACCAGTACCTCCAAGGTCATATTTAGAGTGACAGATGGCGCCAATAGGGGTACCCAGACTAGCCAAATAATTACTATCGACAGCAGTGCCCCTACCCAGACAATCATCATCGACAGTATCAGCGACGATACAGGCATAGCCGATGACTTTGTCACTAGTGATAATACAGGTTTAATAATCTCGGCGACCTTGAGTGCAGCCCTTGGCATAGGTGAGGTCTTGCAGTACTCCAACGATGCTGGCATCAGCTTTATCGACATCAACGCAGCGGTTTCAAATACCGCTATCAGCTACTTTGACAGCACACTGACCAACAGTCGGCTCGTGGTATTGCGGGTCAGTGACGGCGCCAATTTTAGCCTTCAGAGCAGCCAGCAGATTACTATAGACACCCAAGCTCCAACCCAGACTATCAGCATTAATAGTATCGGCAATGATACGGGGACTTTGGCGGACTTTATCACCAGCGACAGTGACGGCCTAACCATCAATGCTATATTGAGCGATCCGCTATCTGCTGGCGAGACACTTGAGTATTCTAACGACGGCGGCGAAAGCTTCAGTGACGTCACTACCAGTGGTACCTTAATCACCGTTGTCGATGCTGGATTCAGCCAAACTAACTCTGTGGTGTTTCGCGTTGTTGACGGCGCTAACATCGGTGCCAGCAGCAGCCAGTTAATTACTATTGATAGCAGCGCTCCGATCCAGACGATCAGTATCGACAGCATCGGTAATGATACAGGCTTTGCTCAAGATTTTATTACCAGTGATAATAATGGTTTGACCGTTTTCGCTACCTTGAGTGCGGCCCTCGGTGTCGCAGAGACGTTGGAGTATTCCAACAGTGGGGGTCTCAGTTTTATCGATATCAGCAGCGCGGTAAATGGCACGGCGATCAGCTATCACGACAGCGACCTAACCACTACCAATACTGTGGTTTTTCGAATCGCCGATGGTGCCAGCTTTGGCCCCCAGCAAAGCCAGTTAATCAGTATCGATACCACAGCGCCGACCCAGAGTATCGACATCGACAGCATTAGTAACGACAGCGGAATTGCCGCCAATTTTATCACTAACGACAACAACGGTTTGAGTGTCAATGCCACCTTGAGCGGCCTGTTAGCAGTGGCTGAGGTGCTAGAGTACTCCAACGATGGCGGTGAGAATTTCATTGATATTAGCGATTTTGTCACCGCCACGGCTATCAACTATTTTGATGCCGCGCTCATCACTAGTAACAGCGTCGTCTTCAAAGTCTCAGACGGTGCCAATAGCGGCCCCGAGAGCAGCCAGCAGATTACTATAGACACCCAAGCTCCAACCCATACTATCAGTATCGACAGTATCACTGACGACACTGGGACTGGGTCTGACTTTATCACCAGTGACAGCAACGGTTTGCGTATTAACGCCACTTTGAGCGCTGCTCTGGAACCCGGCGAAGCTCTGCTCTATTCCAACGACAGTGGTATCACTTTTATCGACCTCACGAGTACCGCTGTTTCAGGCACTGCAGTGAGTTATTTTGATGCCGACTTCAATAGCACCAATACTGTGCGACTGAGGGTGGTAGATGGCGCCAACAGCGGTCCGATAGCCAGCCAACTGATCACTATTGATACTGTCGCACCGAATCAAAGCATCATTATCGACAGTATCAGTGACGACACTGGGACTTTGGCGGACTTTATCACCAGCGACAGCGACGGCCTAACCATTAACGCCACCTTGAGTGCAGCCCTTGGCACAGGTGATATATTGCAGTACTCCAACGATGCTGGTGACAGCTTCATCGATATTAGCGCAGCGGTTTCAAATACCGCTATCA
>JAWUWK010000089.1:0-17324 GCA_034111875.1 Gammaproteobacteria bacterium | reverse complement strand
GCATGAAAGCCAAGCCATCCAAGCCATCGGTTAAATTGACAGCATTAGAACTGCCAACAATCACAAAATACGTAAACACAATGAAAAATAGGCCCATGTTGATGGCAATATCTTTAAAGAAAGGGACGATCAATTGTGTCTCAGCAGGTGATTGAGCGGTTGAATAGAGTATCACTGCAGCCCCAAAACCACCTACTGACTGCCAAAAATACTTCCATCGCGCGGGCAGTCCTACGGAATTTTTCTCTACCACTTTTCGCCAGTCATCTACCCAGCCAACTGCCCCAAAAATAAAAGTAACGCCTAACACAATCCATACATATCGAGAGCTCAAGTCAGCCCAAAGCAAAGTGCTAATGCCGATAGATAAGAGAATGACACCGCCGCCCATCGTCGGAGTCCCCGCTTTCGCTAAATGCGATTGCGGCCCATCGTTGCGAATTGACTGGCCAATCTGCTTTTTTTTGAGAAAGCGAATCATTATCGGGCCTAGATAAAGTGATAGACACAAGGCGGTAATCACTCCCATGATACCGCGCAAAGTCAAATACTGAAGGACTCCTATGGCATTTAAATACTGCGCAAAATATTCTGATAATATCAGTAACATTAGTCTTGGACCTCTTGTGTCAACGCGTTAACTACTTCTTTCATACCGGCACTTAAAGAGCCTTTCACCAATATTTTACTGTCACTATTAATCATTTTCTTTAGGTCTATAATCATCTGTTCACGGTTTTCAAAGATCTTTGCTGGGCTGTCGGTCAGCTTAGAAAACTCAGCGGCAGCCAGTGCGCCCATAGGCCCGCAGCTCAACAAATAATCTATTTTTTTGTTTGCAGCATAAACGCCTATGCTTGCATGCAACTGTTTCTCGTCGGCGCCCAGTTCGCCCATATCACCTAAGGCGAGTATCTTACAACCCTCCAATAAGGCTAACAAATCGATTGCCGCTTTGACTGAATCCGGATTACCGTTATAACTATCATCTATGACAGTGGCATTGTCGATCCCAGCCACTGACTTTAAGCGACCGCCAATGGCTGTTGCTTGCTCTAAACCTTCGACCACTTCTCGCATTGTGCCGCCTATAGCAAAAACACTGGCCGCAGCGGCAAGTGCATTTTTAACATTGTGCACTGCTAGCAATTGCAAAGTAACCGAACAACTCTGTGATTTATAGACTAAGGTAAATTGATAATTGCCGGCGCTCAACTGGTTTAGATCTGTTGCATATACATCGGCAGTGGCATCTTGCAAGCTGAAAGTCAGTACTTTTTTATCAGTTAAAAGAGGCAGCCATTGAGCAATATTTTTATCGTCTAAATTTAAAATACCTATGCCAGTTTTCTTTAAGCCTTGAAAAATTTCCCCTTTAGCGTCTACGACACCTTGCAAACTGCCAAAACCTTCTAGATGAGCGGCCATCGCATTGGTAATAATCGCCACATCAGGTTGTGCTAAATGCGTGCAATAGGCGATCTCACCTTTAGCATTAGCACCCATTTCTACCACAGCGTATGCATGTTCTGGGGCAAATCTCAACAATGTTAAAGGCACGCCTATCTGATTATTCAAATTGCCCTGAGTAGCCAATGTATTACCTTTTAAGGTTAAGATAGAGGCAATCAGCTCTTTGGTCGTGGTTTTACCGTTGCTACCAGTAACAGCGATTAACGGACCTTGATATTTTTCACGCTTGGTTTTCGCTATGATACCAAGCGCTAAATGGCAGCTCTTAACGATCAGCTGAGGTATGCTGTCATTCAGCGCCACGGCCTTTTCTACTATGACTGCAATAGCACCCGCTTCAAACGCTTGTTGACAAAAAGTATGACCATCAAAATGCTCGCCACTTAATGCCAAGTAGACATCACCTTTGCAAATTGTTCGAGTGTCAGTAGTGAGTTGGCTAAACAGACAATCGCCATTAATCAACTCACCTTGAGTCACACTGACTAAATCTGAAAGCTGCATTACATACTGCATTAATTATTTTCCCCTATAATTCTCTGTTTACTGGACAGACCTTCAAGCACTACATCGGCATCTAAAAAAGGCTGCTTTATGCCCATTATTTCTTGGTAATCCTCATGCCCTTTTCCGGCAATCAAGACCACATCTTGTTCACAGGCTAGAGAAATCGCCTGGAATATCGCCTTCCTCCTATCATTCTCTATGCTGTAATCAGCGGCTAAAGAGAAGCCTTTGGCAATCATCGCAATAATAGCGACAGGGTCTTCGGCACGAGGGTTATCACTAGTGACAATTATTTGATCGGCAAATTGTTCGGCTATTTTAGCCATTTCTGCACGCTTACCGGCGTCTCTGTCACCACCGCAACCGAAAACTAGTATCAGTTTATGCTGACAGTGAAACCGACTTGCTTGAAGTGCTTTTTCAAGGGCATCCGGTGTATGAGCATAATCGACAATACACAGTGTTTGTGCTAGATGTGGATCCAATACAACACTCTGCATTCTTCCAGGCACTGTGACCAACTGAGCCATAGACTGCTCTATTTGTTGGCGACTATAGCCTATTTTTGTCAGTACCGCGGTACAGAGCAATAGGTTGGCCACATTAAATTTGCCTAATACATTTGCCCTAATATCGAACCCTAGTAATTGGCCTTCACATTCAGCGCTTACTTTAATCACTAAGCCGTTAGCCAAACTTACTTTTTCTGCAACAAAATCAGCACTGCGATCCCCAGATTCACTATAGGTTGTGACGCCAACGACATCCTCAAGGCTTAGTAATAAATCTCGATTGTAGCTATCGTCTAAATTGAGAATGCGATTGGTGGCAGCAAAGTCAGTGAAAAGCCGGTTTTTAGCGGCGGCATAGGCCTGCATATTAGCGTGATAATCAAGGTGATCTCGACTCAAATTGGTATAGGCGATGGTATTGAACGCCACCCCTTCTACTCGACCTTGCTCCAGTGCGTGAGAACTCACTTCCATCACTACCGCTCTAGCGCCTTGCTGATAAAACTCAGCAAACATTTTATGTAAGCGACAAGCATCTGGGGTTGTGCCAGCAGACTCTTGCAAGGCATCGGGAGCGCCATTACCTAAAGTGCCAATCAGGTAAGTTTTTAGTCCTAAAGCATTCAATATTTGCGCAAGGTAGTGCGCACAAGAGGTTTTCCCATTGGTACCCGTGATGCCAATGATATTGAGTTTTTCACTCACATTCTGGTGCACTTTCGCGGCTATTTTGCCAATACAGAAAGTTAAATTTTCGACGTATATAACCGGTATAGAATAAGTTTTTAGGTCAATATAGGTCTGGTTTTTTGAGAGATTTTCAACCAGTGCTGCAACAGCACCTTGCTGCGCGGCAGATTCAATGAAATCGCAACCTTTGAACGCAGCACCATCGCGCGCGACAAATAAATCACCCGCACTGACACTGCGACTGTCCTCACTCATGCCTGTGATCATAAGGCTTTGCCAAGGTACTGTTAAACTAGAGTCAGCAGCACTTGACAGGCAGTTTGGAAAAATATTTTCTAATGCGACACCTACTGCTGTAGTATTTTTACCCAGTGGTTTACTGTCCATTTTGCACCGCCAACTGCCCATCTACTGATTTATCAACAGGCCATTGATCAGGTGAAATATTCAGCATGCGCAATGCCCCCGACGTTATACGGGAAAAAATGGGAGCCGCGACGCCACCACCTGAATATTGCTGCCCTTTCGGGTTATTGACCATCACTACTACCGCTATTTTGGGATCACTGGCTGGGGTTATACCGGCAAATACAGAAATATATCTATGCAAATCGTAACCGCCACTCTTTGCCTTGCGCGATGTCCCTGTTTTACCTGCAACGCGATAGCCAAACACCGCCGCTTTTCGACCTGTACCGCCTTTATCCGCCTGTGTGGTTGTCTCCATCATAGTCACCACATCTTTGGCAATGTCACTGGGGATAATTCGTTGACCTTCGGGCTTCTCTTTTATTTTTAGTAAACTGATAGGAATTTTCACCCCATTATTAGCAAGCACAGCATAGGCTTGGGCAAGCTGCATAGGGGTAACCGACAAACCATAACCATAGGACATAACCGCGCGTTCAATCACCCGTTTATGAGAATAATAAGGTAAATTACCGCTGCGCTCACCCGGAAAACCAGTACTGGACAACTCGCCAATGCCAACGTTAGAAAATAGATTATGCATGCTATCCGGCTCCAGAGAGAGCGCCAGCTTAGTCGCTCCCACATTACTTGATTTAGTAATAATACGAGTTAGCGATAAATCACCATAATTGCGGAAATCTTTAATCCGCTTGCCTTTAACATGCAGGTAGCCAGGGGCGGTATCGATCACAGAATCACGATTATATTTGCCGCTCATTAACGCGGCCACTATAGTAAAAGGCTTTACAGTAGACCCAGGCTCGAACACATCAGTTAGGGCTCTATTACGTAATTGCTCCCCGGTTAAAACACTGCGGTCATTCGGGTTATAAGAGGGTTGATTAACCATTGCCAGTACTTCACCGGTTTTAATGTCAAGTACCACAACGGAAGCTGAATCTGCGCCGTGGGATTTAACCGCTGATTTTAGTTCTTTATAGGCTAAGTACTGCAACCTCAAATCAATACTCAATTCAACGTTCTGTCCAGACTCAGATTCTTCAATCAATTTAATATGTTTAACAACCCGCCCGAGTCTGTCTTGCATCACTAGCTTTTTACCGGGTTCTCCCAATAGGGCCTCTTCGTAGGCGAGCTCTATGCCCTCTTGCCCCGCACCGTCAATACCTGTAAAACCTACTAAATGGGTTGCCACCTCACCGGCGGGATAATACCGTTTGTATTCTCTATCAACATTCACACCCTTAATATTCAGTGCTATCACTTTGCTAGCTAAATCAGGGGCTACCTGGCGTTTAATGTAAATAAATTCGCGTTTAATATTTTGTTTAATACGCCGAGAAATCGCATTATACTTTTTACCTAGTAGCTTCGATAACGTTTGTAACTTTGGCTCAGCCAAATCGACAGTTTGCGGGTTAATCCAAACAGCAGCTACTGGAGCACTTACCGCCAAAGCTTGACCATTCCTGTCGGTAATCAGCCCTCTGTGTGCTGGAATGTGCATGGCTCTAATCGTGCGTTTATCGCCTTGGCTTTGCAAAAACTCGCGATCGTAAGTGTAAAGGGACACTAGCTTGACGACTATTCCTAGCGTAATGACCGCTAAAAGCACACAAACCAGCCATAGTCGCCATGCACGAGAATGTTGAATAACCAGTTGACTGTCGTTTAAAGGATTATCACTCATAGCTAACCATCTGGACTTTTTCTGAGGCGGGCACTGACATAGAAAGCCTGTGCTTAGCCAGCTGTTCGACTCGGCTATTGGCCCCTAAAGCACTTTGCTCGAGTAACAACTGCCCCCACTCAACTTGAAATTCATCCCAGTGTGTGACCAACTGCTGCTGTGTATTAAAGAGTTGGCGAAATTGATAGGACTGATAAGTAATAGAGATACTCGTGGTAATTATCATCATGAGTAAAACCACAATCACCAATAACGGTCGGCCAATTTCATTTGACGTCAACAGCTTTAAGCTTGTCGCTGCTTTATTATGCGGGTGAGATTGGCTGACGTTGCTGGTCATGCTATTTTTTCGCAGACCCGCATTACCGCACTGCGAGAACGAGGATTATCATTTACTTCGCCTTTACTGGCTTTGACCTTTTTACTGATATCTTTTAATCGGCATCGCAACATATCATTGGTATAGGGAATGCCTTGAGGCAAATGATTATCGCCTTTAACATGCTTGCGTATGAATCGTTTAACAATACGATCTTCAAGGGAATGAAAACTAATAACCACTAAACGACCGCCTATTTCTAAAGCTTCTAGCGCGGCGTCTAAAACCGCTTCTATATCGCTGAGCTCTTGATTTACTTGGATCCGAATCGCCTGGAACGCTCTTGTGGCAGGGTGCTTGCCCTTTTCCCATGATGGATTAGCATCTTTTACAATTTGCGCCAAGCGAGCCGTTGTTTCGATCGGTGCGATCGCGCGCTCTGCGACTATCGCTTTTGCCATTCGCCTGCCAAACCTGTCTTCACCAAAGGTATAAATCACATCGGCAATTTCTTTTTCACTCGCTCTGGCAATCCACTGGGCCGCACTGTCACCGGTTGTTGTATCCATTCGCATATCAAGTGGACCATCATTCTGAAAACTGAAGCCACGACTAGCGTCATCCAACTGCGGAGAACTAACCCCTAAATCGAGAAGTACACCTTTGACAGCCCCATGAAACTGACGATTTTCGACGAATTCCTCTAAGCGTGAAAAAGACCCATGGGCAATTGAAAAACGCGATTCATCGCTAAACTGCTGATTGGCAAAACTGATCGCCTCTAAGTCTTTATCAATCGCCATCAAATGCCCCTCTTGATTGAGTGCTTTGACAATTTTGCTGCTGTGGCCGCCACGACCAAAGGTACCATCGACATAAAACCCTGAAGGATCGGTGACTAAAGCATCGACAGCTTCTTGTAACAAAACCGTTACGTGCTCAAAGTTTTCATTTTCCACTTGATTTCACCTTTGGCTGGAACCCTTGATTCCAGCGTTTATTAAGTCTGATTACACATAACCATTGGTCTATTTAAAGTGACAGCGATTGTAAATCTATCGGTAAATCTGTCTCTTCACTGCTGGGTAACAAATACTCATCTCTTGTCTGCTGCCATAATTCTTGGGACCATATTTCAAATTTCTTACCTTGGCCTAAAAGCACAATTTTTTTACCTAACTGAGCATAGTCACGCAAAGGAGCACTAAGTAATAGACGACCATTACCATCCATTTCTATATCCGTGGCATGTCCAAGTAATAAGCGTTGAATTCTACGGGCATTTTTATCATAGCTAGGTAAGGCTTCTATCTTTTCTTGAATTTCTTCCCATTCACTAATCGGATAGAGTAACAAGCAGCGTGACTCGGTATCTATTGTGGCGACCATTTGCCCGGCACAGTGCTCACTCAACGGCTCTCGATATCGAGAGGGAATGGCCATCCTACCTTTGGTATCCAAATTAATTGGATTAATGCCCCGAAACATCATGCGATTCTAGGCTTGAAATTCAAAAAACATGCAAAAACTCCACATTTATCCACTTTTTCCCACTATATTATACTATAGAAACATAAAGTGGTTTTTGCAAGTAATCATACACAGTATGAACCGGCCATATTTCAACTCAATTGAAGTTCAATTTAATCAAAATCAAAAACACCAATAAATAACCAAACGCTAATCAATCAAAACTACACTCGCCGCACAACCGGCGCGTCGTAATGAGACTAAATTATACCAACTGCGAACAAAAGGCTGCCAATTCTACTCTTAGAGCAACAGAATTGAACAGCTATAATACCTAATTTTTGCGCCTAGGTTATTAGCTTAAAAGGCACCTGTACTCGGCTTTTATTTAGACAATTTTAAGTAATTGATTATAGCCGAATAGCGGACATAGCATTAAGCTCTGCGCAGACAACAACAGCTTAATACATTTAAATTGATGGAACTGTTTTTTGATGGGATGTTTCTTAATGGGACAGTAGTATTCAGTGACTTATATTTCAGAAAAAATAATCACCGGACTCGAAACATAAATTCATGACCAAGATAGCCTTGAGGATTCCAATGCGCAAAGATACACCGACAAAGCCGTTTTTTTTCAAATAATCCGTTATTAGTTTTATACAGGATCCCAAGGGGTGATCACAAAAACAGACCTTGGCATGAATCTGCAGTAATCATGACCAACTCCCAGCTATACTGATAATATTATCAGTATAGCACTGTGTTTCGGGAACATAGCCATTGGTTTTACCAATAGATTTTATAAAACACAAACTGAACCTATAGTGATCACATAGACTTGGCCCATGGTTTCTTATCTACATACAAGTTAATCAAGGCATTTTATGCACATGTTGTTAGCTTCTGTGAAGGTAAAAACACCCGTTTAGGCTAACACTACAAGCGCCTATAGCCATCACAGCTTTAAAGCAGCAGATTAACGTAGCAGTAGAATTGAATAGAGATAAAAATCTTCGCTGCGAACACCCAACTTGGTGGGGAGTTTGCAGCGAAAAATTGGCGGGGCTTGTCAATTTGCGATAAATCTAAAGCGAAAACGAGTCTCGATTAAACTAACTTGTTTGTGTCACAGACTCTGTTTGAAGCTTTTTCTTACTGTATATAAATAGGCAGACAAAGACAGCAAGCGCTACTAAATTAAGTATAATAGAGTGATGCGGCCACAGCAATACCATGGCTATCATGCCGCTAAGCAAACGTAAACCAAGGTTAATCGGTCCTTCTAGGTAGCCTTCAATAAAACCGACAAAAGCATAGAGACCAAAAGCTGAGAAGATAAATATTTGCAATACTTCAAGGGTGCCTCCGCCAATAAAATTGGTATAGGCAAAAATGAGCGGCACTATATATAAACCTTTAGCGATCTTCCATGCACATAATCCGGTCGCCATTGGTGGTGTTTTAGCGATAGCCGCGGCGGCAAAAGCGGTTAAACACACAGGCGGGGTAACATTAGAATCTTGAGATAACCAAAAGATTATCATGTGTGCAGAAAGCAAAATCATCGATAGCATATAGGGATCAAGTGCTTGTTCTAATAACTGGCCTTTGAAAGTATCAGGCACCGATGCTAGCAGTCCTATAGCCTGCGCTTCACTCATTGGCGCATTCAGTAGCAGTGCTCTGACGGGATCGAGTAACATGAAAATGCCTTTAGCCGCTTCAGGTAAGCCCCCATTAACCAACAACTCTACTAAGCGCATTTCAGCGATTAAGTTATACAGCGCTGGTGCAGAAAGAGTCGCTAGCACAATATAAGCCGCTGTTACTGGCAAACCCATCCCTAAAATAAGCGAGGCAAAAGCAATCAGGGCCAAGGTAATAAATAAGCTTCCTCCGGCCCATTGAGTCACCATCAATGAAAAGGTATTACCGATACCTGTCATTGCCACTACATTCACCACTAAGCCTACGGCAATTAGCAAAATGGCAGTGCTTGTCATATTTTTTGATCCTTGAGATAAGGCATCTAAAATATCCTTAACACCCATAGGCTGTTTAGATAGCCAAGAGGAGGCAATCACCGCAATAATAGCAATACCTGCTGCATAGGTTGGGGTAAAACCGTATATAAGCAAGCTGACTAACACAGCTAGGGGCAGTAAAAAGTGCCAACCTTCTTTGAAAATTCTGCCTAAAGAGCGCTCATCGTCGACAACTTGTTGCACATTCATGCGCTGAGCTTCTACACGGACATAAAAGCCTACAGATAAAAAATACAGCAGTGCCGGCAGTGCCGCGATTGAAATAATCTGCACATAGGAGATTTGTGTATAAGAAGCCATAATAAATGCCCCCGCTCCCATCACTGGTGGCATTAACTGTCCACCTGTAGAGGCAGCCGCTTCAACGCCTGCCGCGAACTTTGCAGGGAAACCTGCCTTGCGCATTAACGGTATAGTGATGACGCCTGTGGAGACTGTATTAGCGACGGATGACCCTGAAACTGAGCCCATTAAACCCGAACCTAATACTGCGACGAAGCCGGGACCACCGACAAATTTACCCGCGGCACAGCGGGATAGATCAATAATAAATTCGCCTGCACCAGATTTTACTAAAAAGGCGCCAAACAATATAAACATAAAAACAAAGGTCCAAGAAATTCTGGCAATCGCACCAAACATTCCCTCGGAGGAAAAATAACTGCGAAACATTAACGTTTCCAAGCTCAATCCCGCAAAACCGAACATCCCATCAATATAAGGCCCCCACCAAAACACATACGTCATGGCAAACACTATCATTGCAGGAATAAACCAACCAGTGGTCCTTCTGACTAACTCAAGCGCTATCGCCACCGATAATATTGAAAAGAACCAGTCATAGTTATTGAATTTGACACCGCGATCGTAAAGCGCATCTTCAGCACTGATAAGATAAAGCGCACAGGCAATGGCGGCTAAACCTAGCGCTATATCGATTGCCAGTATCCATTTTGCTCCACCTAGCTGACCTTTGGCCATGGGGAACATTAACCCGCACAATAGAGCAAAGCCAGCGAAATGGGTGGCGGAAACGTACAATTCAGACCAAGTACCTAAGGTATTAAAATAGATGTGCGCAATAGCAAATACAATACCAATCCAATAAATAAACTGCCCGACTAGAGAGTCTGAACTGCGCTGAGTCAGCTGTAGAGCCTGCAACTTTTGCTCTATTTCATCTGCTGAAGTGTTTGTTTGAGACATAGTAAAATCATCGTATAAGACAAACAAAGCATCCTTAGAACACTATATTTGTGCTAGTTATTTCAGACATTGCCTGAGCTAAATCATCCCCAATGGAACAAAGTCTAAAGGAGTAACGCTGTTTCTAAGTGATATAAACGCGGACTCTGATTTATAGGCACGATATTAAAGACGTAGAGTGAAGCGAGCGTTAAGGATCTTTAAACTATCACTGAATCAGTGACTTCACTGCAGCATCGAGCACAAGCTCTTGATTCCACATCGGTTAGAAAAACACACACTTAACCTACGGATGAAGCTAATATTTTTCAATTCCACTTTGAAATCACAGAATCAATACTCTAGCAGTACTACACAGAAACTTTACATTCAGCGAAACAGCTACTCTTAACAATTTAAGGGTAGGTTTCGCTGCTATATTCAAGTCTTGTTGCGCTTAATGCTATAAGCTAAAGATCTATGTTAAACGATGTTCTGTAACACTCGCCTGCAATCACTTAGCGACCAGATGAGCGGGAATCGTCAGACCCATCTCAGTGTAATAACGTGCAGCGCCAGGATGTAAAGGCACAGGAAGACCCGCGATAGCTTTTTCTACTGACATTGCTTTAGTCGCTTTATGAATACCATTTAGGAACGGTAGGTTTTCATAAATCGTTTTAGTTAATAGGTAAACATCATCTTCAGAAATATCATCGCGAACCGCTAAGAAATTCGGTTGTGCCATTGTGTTAATATCTTTGGTTTGACCGGGATAAGTATTAGCGGCAATTTTGTAGGGAGTCCAAAGCTTGTAACCACCATTGGCTTGTTTTATTTGCGCATCTGTAAAGTTAAGAATACTAATGTCAGACCCTAAAGAGGCAAACGCACGCGTAACGGCTGACGTTGGCACACCCGACGGGATATTCATGCCATCGACAGTACCATTTTGTAACGCATCAGCGGAGGGACCGTAACCCATAAAAGCCAAGTCCATATCATCTGCAGGCGTTGCTAGATTGGTCAGTATGGTTCTGCCCGATCCTTCTGTACCAGAATTCTTCTTACCAATTGAGAACTTTTTACCTTTAAAACTCGCTAAATCAGCAACTGTGCCGGTTTGGGCATATTCAGTTTTAACAATGAATTGCTCAACATTTTGCCACAGCATAGAGACTGACCTCAAACCTGTTTGCTTTCCTGCCGATTTTACTTTTCCTTCACCGGCCCAAGCCCAAGCACCGTAAAGCCCTTGTAAAATAGCAAATTGTGCTTCGTTTTCTCTTAGCAGTTTTAAATTTTCACCTGAACCTGCAGAGTTAATAGCTGACATGGAGATCTTATGCTTAGGCTCTAACTTTACTTTGGCCAGAGTCGCTAATGCGACACCTACTGGGTAGTATGTACCACCGGTAGAGGCTGTAGATAATATATACGAGCGTTTTTCAGCCGCCTGAAGCGATGTCACACCTGCAAGAGAAACTGAAAGAGAGACGGCGAGAGTTAATGTTTTCACACTGTTTGAAAGCGATAATATCATATTATATTCCATATTTTTAGTTTTTGTACTATTGACAAAGCACAAATGGGGCCAACTTTATCAACTATTTGTTTAATATGTATATTATTTTTAAAACTATCAAAGTAAGCCATTATATGCCGACAACTCAAAGAATATGAGCAAAAAATTGCTTATAGCCTGAAACGCTCATAAGACACTGATTTTAATTAATTAAACTTATAAAAAGTCAAAAATAAGCAATAAACAGCCTATTGTTTGATTATTGCCTAGGATAGCCTCGGGGGTCTTTTTACAACGCTTTCTTAAGTTTCTCGGGTGTACTGGTTTCGGTTAATACCATAGCGAATCATTTTTTGATTTAAAGTGCGTCTCGGTAAATCCAATTCCAGTAACGTTGTTTTTATATTGCCCTGATTTTTTTCTAAGCTCAATCTAATCAATTGCTCTTCGTAATTAGCTACTTTCTCAGCTAATGGGCTAACCTGAAGTATATTGGGTAAATCAATCGAAAGCGCTGTATTCATCGGTTGCTGTTGTTGAGCATCAGCATTGAAAGAGTGGAATTCTGAAGCTTTTCGCTCAGAGGGTTGCAACAGTGTCTGTAACCCAAGTTCAGGATCTACGGCATAGCGCAGGGCAATATTTTTCAGTTCACGCACGTTACCAGGCCAGCGATATTGAGTGAGCGAATGTATATCTTGGGCAGTTAGTTTTCTCTGCGCAACATTTTGCTCTTTAATGGCCAAGTTAAAATAATGCTCAAATAATAACGGCACATCTTCACCGCGCTGGCGCAACGGCGGAATAGTCAACTCAGAAACATTTAAGCGATAGAAAAGGTCTTGGCGAAAGTTTTGATTATCTCGCAAGGCTTCTTTCGAGGCAGCTATGACCCGTAAATCCACTTCCACTTCATCATTGGATCCCAGGCGTTCAATCAGCTTTTCCTGTAATGCACGGAGGATTTTTATCTGCACATTGCTCGGCATCGTCTCAATTTCATCGAGTAATAAGGTGCCATGATGAGCATGCTCAAACTTACCTACTCGGCGCTTACTTGCACCAGTAAACGCCCCACTTTCATGACCAAACAGCTCACTTTCAATTAGCGACTCTGGAATGGCCCCACAGTTAATTGGCACAAAATTATGACTTTTTCGGCGGCTAAACTGATGCAAACATTGGGCAACTAATTCTTTACCTGTACCGGTTTCTCCATAAATAATCACATTGGTATCTAATGTACTGCACTTTAAAATTTGCTGACGTAATTTTTTAATACCCGGCGACACGCCCAATAGAATAGCCTCAATACCAGACACTGAGGTTAAATGTTGCTGCAGTAATTGGTTTTCATGCAGTAATCGATGTTTTTCACAAGCGCGCTGTACTTGCTCACTTAAGCGCTCAGGCAAATAAGGTTTTTCAATAAAATCATAGGCGCCTAAACGCATCGCCTGAGTCGCCATATCCACATCACCATGCCCCGTAAGAAGTATCACGGGTAGATCAGGACAAAGTTTCAAGGCTTGCTGCATGAATTCTATGCCATTCATCGTCGGCATCAAGACATCACTAATAATAACCCCAAAGAAACCTTTTTCTATATAGGCGAGCGCATCAATAGGAGAGGCGAAACTGAACACCTTAAAACCTGATAGTGAGAGCCACTGCTCTGTGGAATCTCTTACAGATACTTCGTCATCAACGATAATGACTTCACTTAATGGCTGCAATGTAGGCACTCTCTTTATGGATAAGTAGTAAAATTCTAGACAAAATTATCATTTTCCGGAACCTAGCGTTGAAGCTACATTTTTTATTATAAGCTTGCTCAAGAGCAGAAGAAACCCAACGGATTACCTCAGATTCTGCTGGAAAATCTTATAGGCAGAGCCACTGCTCTGACTATTCACCTATTAATGGGTTAACTGCATTACTGTGAGGCGCTTATTCACTTTTTGGATAAGTAGTAAAATTCTAGACAAAATTGTCATCTTCTGGAACCTAGCGTTTAGGCTACATTTTTTATTCTAAGCTTGCTCAAGAGCAGAAGAAACCCAACGGATTACCTTAGATTCTGCTGGAAAATCTTATAGGCAGAGCCACTGCTCTGACTATTCACCTATTGATGGTTTAACTGCATTACTGTGAGGCGCTTATTCACTTTATGGATAAGTAGTAATATTCTAGACAAAATTGTCATCTACTGGAACCTAGTGTTTAGGCTACATTTTTTATTCTAAGCTTGCTCAAGAACAGAAGAAACCCACCGGATTACCTCAGATTCTGCTGGAAAACCTTATAGGCAGAGCCACTGCTCTGACTATTCAACTATTAATGGGTTAACTGCATTACTGTAAGGCGCTTATTCGCGTTTTTGATGAAGAGGAAATTCTAAACGAAATTGTAATCCATTAGGGCCCTGAGGTTGCTCAATATTGTTAAAACAAATAGCTCCCTGTAAATCTTGTACAATACTTTTAACGATAGATAAGCCCAAGCCTAAACCTAAACCTATCTCTTTGGTGGTATAAAATGGCTCAAACAAGCTCGCTAGTTGATCAGAATTCACGCCCCCGCCGGTATCAGTCAATGTAAGGACTAGGTTGTTATTTTGGCAATCTAGTCTTAATGATAATTGACGCACTTTACCTAACTGTGCTTTTGTTGTCATGGCATCAATGGCATTTTTAAACAAATTTGAGAGGACTTGTTCAAACCTAGTATTATCGGCATTAATAATCGCTGTTTCGGCTTGCGGGCTAAAGCGTAGTAAAAATTCAATCTGTTGTTCTGATATTAAGCTCGACATCATCGAAACAACCCGCTTTACAACATCAAAGACTTTAACTTGCCGGTCACTATGAGGGTTTGAATAGGCAAACAAGCGCAGCTGACTGGTAATAGCCGCCATATTATCAACTAAATGATTCAAAGACTCTAAACGTTCCGCCACCGCTTCGGGGTGTTGTTTAACCTTGTCGATAATCGCTAGATAATTGCGAAAGGCTGTTAAAGGTTGATTCAATTCGTGGACAATAGCCGTCGACATTTTACCTAAGGCAATCATTTTTTCAGAACGTACCAACTCACCTTGGGCTGTTTGTAAAGCTTGAGTTCGCTCTATTACTTTAAATTCAAGCTGTTCATTTAATTCTTGAAGCCGCTGCTCCAATTGCTTGCGCTTAGAGATATCAACTATAGTGACTAAATACTCAGCTTTTGGGGTATCACGCATTTTCTTGATACTTAGCATCACAGGGAAAAAACTAGCATCGGAGCGTTTTGCGATAACTTCACAATTTGTAATCGGCTTAAAATCCAGCGACCCAAATTCATTTAGCACTCGATTTAAAGGACTCGCTGGATCGATTTCTTCAAGCAAACTGTGCATTGTTTTAGTAGTGAGTTGCGCTAAAGAGTAATCAAATTTGCGCATCACTAAAGGGTTTATAAAGGTAATACAGCCGGCACTGTCTAAAGTGATCAAACCTGACTGGGCCGTGTTAATAATATATCGCCCCCGGGCTTCACTTTCGAGCTGTGCATCTACCACCAGTGCCTGGGAGCGTTTCTTAGAACGATTTTCTCTAAAATACAAGACAAACAAGCCTAACACTAAACACCCAATTAACACACTTAGGCCAGTGGTTATGGCATCTTTAACCGCATTAAGTTGGGTAATTAAACCAATTTTCCAACCGGTATCATCCAGAATAACTTGTTGCAGCATATAGTGCTTATCAGCCAATTTTACAGAATTAATCGATAAGCCGTTGCTCAAGTTGAATTGCTGAATATTAAGATCGGAAAGATTATGCGGCGCAAAATTGGCAAAGTTGCTATAGATAATTTGTTGATTAGCATCGGCAATGAAAAAATCGTCGCGTATAGCGACGTCTTGCAAGGTTTTTGCAACATTTATGCGAATCACAGCCACTCCTATCAATGCAGATTCTTTATAGATTGGAGCTGAGAAATAAAACCACGCTGTTTGATCTTCACTTAACCATACGCCTTTACCGTGTTCTCCTTTTACCGCTTGTTGGTAAAAGTGGCTATCGGCAAATGAGGTATGCTGGTATGAGTCCTCTCGCCAGTTACTAAAGGCGGCAACCTGGGCTGACTTATCAAGTATCAGCAATGCTGCAGAGCCGGCTATTAAATTAATTTGCTCCAGATAGCGACGTACTCTATTTAAATGGAAAGCATTTGGCTTAGTGAGTAATTCTTGAACATCCAACTGCTTTGAGAGTAAGAAAGGCAATGCTTGATATTGTTTAATCGCACTGCGCACGTCGCTGATGGTCACTAACAGCGAACTAGAGTTACTTTGCTCACTGACAAGCAGGTTGGATTCTCGCAAATAAAAATAACTCAACCATGAGAGTAAGATACTGGTGAATAAAAAAATACATCCTAGCCATACAACACGCTTAATCTGCACGGGAACTTTTCATCAGAAGACACACCTACTGGGGAGTAAAATTAGCAAGATTGAATATACCTAAACATTGGGTAATTTACTAATCACTAGCATTAACGTATGCGCTGTTCAAATCCAAAATCAGCAGAAGTAATGCCCCTAGTAACAAAGCTCGGGACTCAAATACAGCTTAATGACCTTAGCTTCAGCAAAAGGTTAAAAGGTTAAAAGGTTAAAAGGTTAAAAGGTTAAAAGGTTAAAAGGTTAAAAGGTTAAAAGGTTATTTTTCCGTAAAGACCATCATCATTGAAGGGTTTTGTTGCTGTTCATGAAAGCGATAGGCATTCACAGTGTGTCCTAGCACTTTTTCAATCATCGCTTTGATTTTCATCGCTTTATCAAACTCAGATCGATTGAAAAAAATATGGTTAGGGGTATTTTTAGAACTTTTCAATGCGGGAATAGTGGCGGCTTTATGCACTGCAATACTATAGCCATGTTGTTTAAAAAAGTAGCCTAAGGCATCAGCGTCATTTTTTTTTGAAGGAAAATAATAGATAGCAATTTGATACTCTTTATTATTTTTTTCACCTATCTGAACAGGCGTTCCCGTCTCAGGGCCATTGATCATTGGGCTTTTAACAAGCCAAAATATAGCACCAATAAATGCCGTCAAACTGATGATAGCAATCAAAATATATATCGATCTTGTACTTAAACTACTCATCTAATTTCCCACTAATTTTACGTTGGCGAATTAAAAATCATCAACAAATATAAAAACTGACCTAATAATTATAGCCGATTAATTGTTGTCTCAGCCTCTATGGAGTATAGCCTTCAACCAATACATAACCTTCAATTTATTTATGTTTTCCCTCAAGGGGATATTTTTATGTGACTCTAGCAGTCTGTCGGACTGACGTTCAATTGACATAATTAAGGATAAAATAAGTCATACGGCTATCAGAATACACATCAGTGGCCGGTTGGCGCACTATAATTTATGCCAACGCATTGCCTAACATTCTTATTATTCCGCTC
>JAWUWK010000088.1:0-22489 GCA_034111875.1 Gammaproteobacteria bacterium | reverse complement strand
TACCTTGGCAGACGCCATATTAGATCGAATAATGCGTAACGCACATCGTATAAAATTGAGAGGAGAATCCATGTGAAAAAAATTAAATACCTTGACCCATGATGAACACTTGAGTTAAAAAACAGACAGGCCAATGCATTGAGTGATTAGGTGTTCACATTAAACCGGAATCAGTGTTCACCTTCACCGGAATACGCATTTAACGCCTTTGACATTAGTATGCCACTACAAAGGTCTCACTACATATTAATTTTTTATGTGGCAAAATTAACCTATATAATTCTAACCTTAAATTTCATTATATTGCCCATTCTCACATAAAAAGGTTAACATCAAATGCGATATTGAATATAAGCAAAAATTTTTTATCGACCAATAATAAAGCGAACGCCTACTGGGAAGCGTTCTCTGTTTGCCTTATAAGACAAAGAGCAATACTCCGTCTGTACTCATTTTTTGGAATGAATTTTCACTATGTCGATCACCATAATAGAAACTGCTAGATTAAACTTGGGCTTACTTGAACCATCAGAAGGTCAGTTACTGAGCATCTACCTAGAACTCAATAAAGCCCATTTAGCCCCATGGGAGCCTCAACGAGAGGTAGAATACTATAGTGAATATGAAATTGATTTACGGATAAAGAGCGCATTACTGGCTTTTAAGCACCAATCGGCTTTCCATTTTGTTATTTTAAATAAGCAGAAAGATGAAGTGCTAGGGGTTTGTAATTTTTCCAATGCTGTTCGCGGGCCCATGCAAGCTTGCCATCTAGGTTACGCCCTATCAGCAGAATATCAAGGGCATGGCTTGATGCACGAAGCCCTAGACGCGGCTATAATCTATGTATTTAATCAACTTAAATTTCACCGTATTATGGCCAATTATATTCCACGTAATCAGCGTAGCGCTAAAGTACTCAAAAAATTAGGGTTTAATAGAGAGGGTTATGCTCACGCTTATCTCAAAATTGCAGGTCATTGGCAAGGCCATATCCTCACCGCCTTAATTAATCCAAATGATCAATAACCCACCAGCCGCCTGGACTAAGAAAAATATGTTGATAACATTAAAAGTCTATCATTACAGATTCCCCTTAGATACTTGAATATTTTCTTATAATCTTGTGCTTACAAGCGTTGTATCTGATGCAAATGGTCTTTCAATCGCGTGTTTGTTATGGATGGTAAAATAAAACTGTCCTGTAAATGCTGTTGACGATTAACCAAGAAATCAAGTGGGGCCTGATACATTTCCAGCATACCTAACTTTATACTTAAGCAAATTACGTCACAGCTTCAGTTGGAACTCTGGACTTCAACATGGGTGACAAGCCACAAACCCAAGGCAAAATGCAAGGTTGTCACAAGAGTAACTGTGTGCTGCACATTCTCTAGAGCCAAGCATCAGCCCAACCAAGTCGCTATTGCACTAGACGTTAAGATTCTGTGACGTATTGGATAGTTTTTGTAAACTCAATATTTTCTATGGCTCATCGGGTATAGGACCTGCAGGTAAAGGCTGCTCAGTGGCATGCTGAGCGGCGCCAATAGCCGCTTGCTTAGTCTCTTCATCTAATTTGTCAGCGTTTAAGACTTGTACTTTCACGTTACGTTCTGCAAGGTTAATGCCGTTAGCTTCAAAGGTATCGCGAATTTGATGGTAAGCCTCGCGACGGATAACCCATTGCTCACCGGGTCTGGTCATGAACTTTACGCCAAGCACCATGTTAAACTCTTCCATGCGCCTCACACCTTGAGACTTCAATGGTTCAATAAAACTATGTCCGAAGTCAGCATTCTCTAATAATTTTTTGCCTATTTTCTTCACCAGCTTTTTGACTTGTTTCATGTCGGTATCAAAGGGAACGCGGAATTCGAGCTTCATTATTACCCAGTCTCGACTGTGATTGGTAATAGAATTTAATTCACCAAAAGGCACGGTATGAACGGCACCTCGGTGATGTCTTATCCTTAACGAACGAATAGACATCGATTCAACTGTACCGCGCAAGTTACCAATTTCAATGTATTCGCCGACTCTAAAAGCGTCATCTATAAGATAAAATATACCCGAAACAACATCTTTGACTAATGTCTGGGCACCAAAACCAATGGCCAAACCTATGACACCAGCACCTGCTAATAATGGACCTATATTAAAACCTAAGGAGGCGAGTACACTAAAAACAACCACGGAAAACAGTGTCACTATTAACATAGTACGCAACAGGGGCAACAACGTAGCCATTCGCGCTTCCGGGCCTGGGGCGTGACCATCTTCTGGTGGCCGATAATCAGTTAGGCGTTTATCAATCACTGTTTTAGCCCAAATCCAGACTAAATCGCCAATCATAACAACCGCAACTACATCGAGGCTAATACCAAATAACTTACCTGAAAATGAGTCTACATTGGACAGCGAGAAAGGGTTGTATCCCCACACCATCATCAGGGCTAAAAAAGCTATTACCACCAGAGCGAAACGCAACAATCGCCGTGCTATAGGTCTATAGTTGTCATAAGGATGTTGGTTTATTTCCTCTGCTGCGCTATCTTCTATTTCCTCTGAAGTCTGGTCTGATGCTTGCGCCCCTACTGATAATTTATCTTCTGTGACTTTTTTATATTCTGCTTGATCAAATAAGTAATCAATCCACGTGCGAAACAAGCGCATCAGCGGTACCAATAAGCCCAAAATAAATAGAGTCTGCATAATCAATGAAATATCCAACATCCATAAAATATAACTGACAATCAGTAATACCGATAAATAACCCGTCCAGAACTGATAGACCAATGGCTTATTCGCCATCGTTTCAGATGGAGATTCACTCGCTCTAAACACTTGGTAACCGCGATAGAGGCTAAATAATGCCACGACCAGCAATACAAAGTTACTAATCAAATTGATCGACAGTGTTGAATGCGACAATACTTGGTTTTGCAAACCATCCAATAGCTTCTCAAAAACGTTGGCGACAGCAATGTTTAATGCGCATAAAAAAATTAAAATGCTCGACCAAAAATAAACTGATTTAGCTTGCACATTCGACAGAGGAACCAGGCGTAATTCCTTTAGCCTCGGTGCCAAAAAAAAGCGTGTGACTGTGATTCCGATACGCACAGTTATAATAACGATGAGAATTTCCATCACTAAATTTTCCACCAAAGGCGTCCAATTGAACGATAAGAACACCCCAATACTGCCCAGAGCAAAGCAGCACAAACCCGCAAAGGTTAACAGTGCCCTGAAAAACGCCGTGTGAATTCGACGCTTGAGACTTTGAGGTTTTTGTAATTCTAATTTAAGTAAGTGTTGTCCTGCATATTGTCCGTACAACCACTCAAGCCCAGCACCCACAAACAAAAAGATTAAAATATAGGTGACAGAACGCAGTGTCTGAGCATTAGACATTTCTTGCTGCCACTTGCGAACAATCATCTTTGGTGCTTGATTTACCTGATCCCAAGCAGTAAAAAGATCAGTTTTACGCACTCTAATCTTGTTGATAATAATACTAAAGTTATCCCTTAAGCCCTCTTTTAGCTGAGTGTGTTGAGCATTCTCTGCGTTAGGTTGATCAATTGACTCTTGCAGCCAAGCTTGCACTTTAGGGTCCGCTAAGAGCTTCTTCAATTCATTCACTGCGGTTTGCTGATCGGTATTTTGCAGTGCTTGGGTCTCGGCTGATGCCGCGTAAGCCGAAACGTTAAAAGCCAAAGCGGCTAAGCTTATAAGTACTAATTGAGAAG
The DNA here is from genome assembly GCA_034111875.1 of Gammaproteobacteria bacterium. GTDB lineage: Bacteria > Pseudomonadota > Gammaproteobacteria > Pseudomonadales > Balneatricaceae > Rs1. The sequence continues at coordinate 18,734 of JAWUWK010000088.1, read as the reverse complement.
CTATTGTGAGTAATTGCTGTACGCGTTTAAATAAGCGATAGAACCACAGGGAATAATTTTCCAAAACACAAGATAAGCTCATATACTCGCCCCAGACTTACTAGTAGATAATAAATCTTTTTGTGTTAAATCAGCACTGCTGTCTAAGACCTCCGCTGAGTCAGGCAGCGCATTTTTAGTATTCTTAAGACTAAGGTCGGCAGATAATAAGCGTTTTAAATGAATAACCCCGCCACTCGGCGCCACCTGACACGCGAGGCGAGTGTTTTTATCACTTTTAAGTTTATCTAACATGGCGCGCTCTAAGTTAGAAATTGGCGTCAGTAGACTGCTTGATTGATCTATTCTTACTCTACAAGTACCGCAACGTCCTTTACCATGACAGAGGTTTGCATGGGGGAGATCATTCATAATAGCGATTTCCAAGAGTGTCGGCCCCACCACAGATCTTATAACTTCACCGTCGGCGTAGTGTAGTTCAACCCACTCTCGATGCCTTCTCAATCTGAGGTAGCGTGCAAAAAAAACCAATCCAATCAACGCGAGATAAGCGGAAATCAACAGGCGATTTAGTCGGCTTATCTCATTGGATAATTTTTGGAATGCCGCCTCGCTAGGCGTACTTTTCGCTTCTGGGCTCTGCTGTTTAGCTGCACCGTAAATATCATTAGGCGTTTCTAATGCGACAGTTGACTGTTGTATCGGCGCAGTCGGATAATATGACGAAGCCGGTGATTGTACTTGGCTGGATATAATTTGCGCAGCACTGTGCCTTTCAACTGCATCCCGGCCGGCCTCGACAAACCCGAGTAAGGCAAAAGTGGGAATAGCCACCGCCAGAGGATAGGCATAAGGCGCGATGGGCTTCCACCATGGTTTGATCTTAATCCAAGTAAACAAACCAATACAACCATGAACCCATGCGACGATTAACAACAAAACTTGGCGTAAACCTTCCAAGGGTAAATCAACCCACATAATTGTCAAAAAGCCAGTAAAGGTGGCTTCCATCCCAAGCATATTCTGCCCAGCTTTTATTGCCACTACATGAGGTATCAGCAGAGGAATAATCAATAGCGAAGACACCAGTTGCAGTTTGTCTTGATTTGACATACGCAAGGTGTTGCGCATATATAATGCTCGCAAAGCTAATATTGGATGCACTAGCAGTGCCAGAACCAAGATTATTTCCGAGGGGAAATTAGTCCATACAGCGAAAAAATAGGGTCGACTAGCCTCCATTACATCGATGGAGATGATACCTAAGGTGAGATTTAATAAATGGGTAGTTATAAACAGAAAAAGTGTCAAACCGGACACTATATTTAGTGTTCTAATCATGCAAAACCTCTAGCTAGTCTGTATTGCGTTAACTTATTTTACGTTCTATAACTTTTAAAGCTGCCTTTGTAGTGACTCTAATCAAAATCACATTTGGCAGCCAAATCACTAAAATCAACTCAGATGCTTAATACCAATAAAAAACCGGCAGAAATTCTGGTTTTTTTACACTGTTTTTGGCGGTTAATTACTTATTTTTGGTTTAACCAGTCTAATAATCAAACCTATGTCGCTAGGACCTGTGATGGTCGTATCTTTAAAACATCAGAGAAAATTCGCTATGCCTGCTCTTGTTAATACGGCTACTCTCAATACTTAAAACCTGCGAGTAATACTGGAATTGCAATTGTAAAACCTTATTTAGAGTTTCCAGAAGAGCTGAATTGGTAGGCTACAGTGATTTGCGGTACAAATTCAGTTCAGTTTACATCATAGGGCAACAAATGTCGGCTGGTTAAATGAATGTTTTAGTGTTTTTGAGCCATATATCGGGCCCTTTGTTAATCTGTCATTAAAATACAGATTATTATTGATAATGATGAAAACGTTTGAATCAGAGCAGACTACTACACCGCAAACCTAGTATAGGGACAGCAACAAGCTTATAAAAGTAGAGACCTTTGCACTTGATAAAGACTAATTACTGTTGAGCTGTCTACTTTTAAACTGGCCCTTTTTAGTGGAGTGGCATTTAGGATGTAAAAATAATTGTGTAACTGCTTATAATCTATACCCTACTCAAAGGCTATAATTATGAGAAATCTCATGGTCCTCTCTACAAGACTCTCCACTCTATAAAATCGATTTAATGAAGATGTCACTGAACCTTATTACTTCACCGCTGCATTTAAACACTTATGGGCAGCCAACATCGGTCGAGGATTTACACAACCACCAGCTAATAGCCTTAAAATCGGCTGAAGATCATCGATATCACTGGCGAATTTCTGATAAGAAAATGCTCTTAAAAAACGCTTTGCAAATTAACAACTCTTTCATGCTGCTTGAAGCAGTGCTCTGCGAGTTGGGTATAGCCAATGTTTATTCTTTTTTCAGTGACTCCAACGTTAAAAGAGGAGATTTAGTCCGAGTACTAACCGAGTACCCCCAAGATATTTACCATGTTAGTTCTTTTTATCTTCAGCCTCGACAGAACACAATCATCACGATAAAATAAGAGCATAAATAATCAAAGTGGGGAACAGCTTAAGTTGCTAGGCATATGATTAGCATTGGATAATGAGGCTAGCGCCCCATCGACGATTGACTGACTCAAATTTAAAACCAAACAGCAGGAAATCTGTGTCACATCTACTTTCTCTCGCTACTATCGACCCAGTCCGACAAACTCCTAGGTGATCGTTGGCTTAAACGACACTCTTGAGGCTTGTAACTTATTATAAGCCGTTAGAATATCAGAAAGCTACTCTGAGGCCTTTGCACTATTACTTCGCTCGGTAATAAGGCGTTAAAAAAATTCAAATCCTTCTGTATAACTATAAACTCTGATTTTGGACTTGTTTTTGCCTTGTCTTACTTTCGCTCTCTATTTAAAGATGATGGGCTCAGAGGTTTTATTCGCGGAGCCATTTTTTAGTCTATTTAACCAGCAATTGAACAACTGCTTCGCCAACCGCATGAGCACTTGAAGGGTTTTGTCCGGTAATAACGCGATCATCTTCAATCACAAACACACCCCATGGTTGAACTTTACTATAACGAGCCGCATTTCGAGTAAGAGACTCTTCTAGTAAGAATGGAATATCATTAATTGTTCCATAATCTATTTCTTCTTCACGGGTAAAACCAGTCACTGACTTATTGCTGAGCAGTTTTTCTCCATTACTGAGCGTAATCGGTAACAATCCTGCTGGGCCATGACATACCGCAGACACAATCCCGCCATTTTCATAATGCTGAGCGCTTAACTTTGCAAAATTTTCATTGGTTGCTAGATCAGATAACAAACCAAATCCACCTGGATAATAAATAGCGTCATATTCATCGATGCATACTTGAGAAACAGGCAGTGTGTTATTAATCCGGTTTTGAAACTCTGGGTTATTTAATATGCCATCGTTGACTGAATCACCTTCAATATCAGTACCATAAATGGGTGCTTTGCCACCTCTAATGGACGCAATATCATATTCAATACCTGCTTCTAGAAACACCTGCAATGCGTGGGTAAGTTCTGGTGCATATGTACCGTTAGCTTGATCTGTTTTACCTAATGTGGCGTGATTTGTTACTGGAATGAGTACTTTCTTCATCTTTATGATCCTCTCGTTAATACTTTAAATGAGCTTAATACAGTTGAACACATCTTAATAGCTGATATAGTTTGCAACAATATGCTAATATCGCAAATAACTATTGCTGATTAGCAACAATATAGACTTATGGATAATTTTGCAGGCATTATTGAATTTGTAGCAGTCGCTGAAAGTCAGGGGTTCTCAGCAGCCGCCAATAAAATGGGCTGTAGCACCAGTCATGTAAGCCGCCAGGTTTCAAGACTTGAGGCGCGTTTAGGCAGTGCCCTATTCGCTCGCACAACACGCAGAGTGAGTTTGACACAAGCTGGGCTGGCCTATTTTAGACAGTGCAGAGATTTAGTTGATGGCCTTCAACAAGCCAACGAACAAATCAGCTCTCAACAAATTCAACTAAAGGGTACTTTACGTGTCAGTGCAGCGGGCACATTTGCCGAGCAATATGTCATTCCGATATTAATAAAATTTGCACAGCAACACTCAGAATTAACCGTCGATATTGATTTTAATAGTCGCAAAGTCAATTTTGTTGAAGATGGAATCGACTTTGCTATTCGCTACGGTAAATTGGACGATTCAGGGTTAGTGGCCCGAAAGTTACTAGACCGTCCGTTGATGGCTGCCGCCAGTAAAGATTATTTAGCGCGTAACGGCATTCCATCTCATCCAAACCAGTTAAAAAATCATAGTTGCATCGTTTCAAATAACAACCTTTGGCAGTTTGAAGAAAATGGCATTGCACAATATGTGAGGGTATCCGGACGCTGGAAAAGTAATAACGCACAAGCAGTGGTCAGCGCATGCAAGCAGGACTTAGGCATTGCTTATATGCCGAGGATTAATTTTTTAGAGTCGATTGAAAGTGGCGCATTAACCTCTGTACTAGTGCCCTTTTGGAGTCGGGGATCAGGGAGTTGGATTGTCTATCAAAATCGACATTTCCTGCCAATGAGGGCGCGCTTAGCAGTCGATTATTTACTAAAGCACTTTGAAAACTGGCAGGAATGATAGGCACTCAAAAGAAGCTGGCTATTAACTATCCCTTAAAGCCTCTAAATGCACCAGAGAAAACATTCAGAGGCTTGAAAATAGCCACTAAATAGCAGCATGAATCACTGAATCTTAATTTCACTAATTTGAATTTGAGGCTGAGTATTGGTAAAGTTGGGAATATCGGCCATTATTTGTTCTGCGTTAGGGCCAAAGGCGTTCTGAAAACTTTCCACTGAATCAAAAACCATCTGTCGCGCTGCGATGAAGGTGCAATTTCGCCAGGCGCTACTCCAGCTAGACCATGATCGATGTTACCTTGTTTTAAAGTGTCACCCGACAATCTCACCACTGGAATAGGAGTATTACAATAGTAATCAATGTGAAAATTCGCCTCTGACGAGTTTGGCTACATTACACTTACTTTAATCACTATATTTACCTTATAATTAGATTTATGTAATCTTAATAACACGGGTTTTATTTCTTCGACCACACTGTTGAATTTACCAAAACAGCAGTTTGAGGAAGCGCTATTCTTATATCGAAACAATCACGAGCTATTTCGTGCCCTTCTTCACAGCCAATGACGCCATATTTTTTACTTAATATCAAACACTAACTAGCCCTATAAAATATGTAGTTACATAGTGATTAGCACAACAATAGACCATTCCTGCGGAAGCTTGGATAAAGCACCTATGATTCCCAATAAATATTAAATTGAGACCTTTGCACGATTACTACGCATAGTAATACGGCGCTAAAAACGAATACCTGATTCCGTGATTTCAAAGTGCATAACATTAGTTTTACAGTGAAATTGAAAATCTTAGCTTTAGCAGGGGATGATGTAAGCGCTTTTAGCCAAAGCATAATCAATAGCTTGGACTCAATACTGCAGTCAAGTCACTAATTCAGGCTATAGAGGGATTTTCAGCAAGAACACATTAGGCTGTTAGATCCAGTGATTGCAGCCGATGAGTTTATGACAGGGATGGGGTACAACTGAAATAATAATAACGCTGAGACGAGTTGCCTCTCACCGTTATTAATCAGGTCATAACTGGATATAAAACCTCCCTACTCTATCTCGGGGTTTTTAGGCGACGACTTTAATAGGTTGAATGTTGCTGCGACTGACCGCCGTTAACAACGCTTGTAACGTCGCGCTAGACGTATCTTCATTTTGTGCAACGGCAGTGAAAATTTCGTTATCCATTTTCACTTGAATGCAAGCCAGTGCCTGTGCATCAGTACCTCTATTCAAAGCATGTTGATCATACTGTAGCACTTCTATATCACAGGCATAATGCCTAATCAACGCATCACAGATAGCTTCTAACGCCCCTGCTCCTGAGCCTTCATATTGGCGATCGCCAAAGGTAAATTTTGCCGCTAACTGATGATCATTAGTATTTAACTCATAACTTTGCAACTGCCATTCGCGGTCTACTTCAACGAAATGGGTATCATAAATTTTCTTAATATTAGCAGAGGATATTTCAACTTTTTGATCTTCAGCAGCCTGTTGCACAAATTTCGAAAGACTAACATGCATCCACTTAGGTAACTCGATGCCATAATCACGCTCTAAGACTAAAGCCACCCCGCCTTTACCACTTTGACTATTAATTCTTACCACCGCTTCATACTCGCGGCCTATATCCCTGGGATCTATCGGTAAATAGGCAACTTCCCAGTGGGCAAGATCATGGGCTTGATGATAGTTAATAGACTTCCTAATAGCATCTTGATGGCTACCTGAAAACGCCGTATAAACTAGCTCGCCAGCCCAGGGATGCCTTGCGGCAACGGATAACTCGGTACAGTATTCAACTACTTCAATTATTTCAATTATATCGGACAAATCCAATCTTGGATCAATTCCTTGAGAATATAGATTCATTGCCATAGTGACTATATCCATATTACCGGTGCGTTCGCCATTACCAATAAGCGTTCCTTCTATACGGTCAGCACCGGCCATCACTCCCAATTCCGCCGCGGCAACACCGCAACCTCTATCATTATGTGTATGTAACGATATTCTTACATTATCGCGATTAGCTAAGTGACGGCAAAAGTATTCAATTTGGTCGGCATAAACATTAGGACTACTCATTTCGACAGTAGAGGGTAGGTTTATTATAATCCGCTCTTTACTGACGTCGAATTCAGATTTCCACTGCTCGATAACCGCATCACAAACTTCAACAGCGTAATCCATTTCGGTACCAGTAAAGCTCTCTGGTGAATACTGGAAATGCCATTGTGTCTTTGGGTATTGGGTCGCATACTCTTTTACCCAAATAGCGCCTTGCACTGCTATCTGTTTAATCTGATCTTTATTTTTAGCAAATACTTGCTGTCGCTGGACGATAGACGTTGAATTGTAGACATGTACAATGGCTTTTTTGGCGCCATCAAGACTTTCATAAGTACGAGCAATCAAGTCTTCCCGAGCCTGTGTAAGGACTTGAATAGTGACATCATCTGGAATTTTATCTTGCTCAATCAGTTTCCTAACAAAATCGAAATCTGGCTGTGAGGCAGACGGAAAGCCAACTTCAATTTCTTTAAAACCAAGTTTTACAAGCAACTCGAACATGCGGGTTTTTTGATCAACATTCATAGGATTAACTAGGGCTTGATTACCATCTCGCAAATCCACACTACACCAGTCTGGTGCACTGGTAATAGACTTATCAGGCCAAGTACGGTCAGATAATTTAATAGTTTCAAAGACTTTATACTTACGATGATCAAACATTTGTTTGCCTATATTTTTAACTTAATGAAGTTTCCATAAAATCTAAGATACAAAGACTCTACACAATATTGTTATTATAAGAATGTAATAACTGCATTCTTATAGTCAAAACTCGCTTTGTAAACGTATTCTAGCAGAACTATCAAATGTATTGATAATTTACCAATCAACTGATGGATTAATTAGCGCGTAACATAACTATTGTTACTGCTTAATGTGACTAGGCTTGTGACCTTTAACATAACTTTATTATAAGGCCTGCAGTGCGCAATTACTTATTGCATTCAACATAAAATTTACATTTTAAGCAATTAATACTAAGGTAAAAAACAGTTTAGTTAACTTAATTTGCTTAAAAGGCCATTTATATGAAAAACAACATCCATCTAGACCGATTTGATTTGAAAATATTGCGTGAATTACAAAACAATGGCGGTATTTCTAATCAAGACCTTGCGGAACAAGTAGGACTGACGGCCGCACCTTGTTCTAGGCGAGTAAAGAACCTAGAAGATAACGGTATAATTAAAGACCGTGTGGTCAGAATTGATGAGCACGCGCTCTCGTTACATTTATTTGCCATATTGCATATTAGTATGGACAAACATATTCCTGAACGCTTTGCTGAATTTGAACGTACTATCAGCACTTTCGAGGAAGTTATTGAATGCTATATTATTACCGGCCATGACGCCGATTACCAATTAAAAATAGCGGTGCCTGATATGGATAGGTACCACGATTTACTGTTGGGGAAAATTACTCGAATCAGAGGCGTAAGTGGCGTGAAATCATCCTTTATTATGCGTAAAATTATCGATACAACCGCGCTGCCAATGAATTATACTAAGCTTTAATACTGACAGCAGACGACAACAATAATGGACATAAAAATCAGTGATTATGGCTATTTTTGTAAAACCTGAATCTAATGATCAGCTAAACCAGTACACTTAATTATATAAAAAAATCGATACTGCTTTTACTAACTCAAGGACCCATCAATGCCCTCTATTATTTCAAAAGTACTCAGTTTAATTATAAGCTTATGGATCGCCAAAGTGTTTTTATCTTCTTTACCTTACAAATTTACTAATCACCCAGATACGCAACATATATTCCAAACGATTGGCCAATGGCTAAATGATTTTTTACCTAGTTTTGTCGGTGATTTTTTTGCCAATTATGCAGCTTACATTATTGGTTCCGTAGAATTAGTTGCCTCTTGTATATTACTCTTAGCCAGTGCAATTTGGATTTTTTCGAGTGTCAAGGTCGTTAAAAAGCCAATGAACTATCGGGCCTTATATTTTGTCGCAGGCTTGCTATCAAGTGCAACAATGAGCGGAGCAGCGTTTTTCCATTTATTTACTCCATTGGGAATAGTGGTGATTCACAACGGCAAAAGTGATGAAGGCTCGTTGTTTTTCGCCGCCGTGTCTATTTTAATACTCGGCTTAATTTTAGCCGCGATAAACAACCCGCGCTCAGCAGACAATAAGCGCGGATAATGTTACAAGCGCAAAATAATTATATTTTGTTTTTTTTCCACTGCTTAGGTTAATTATGAAAAAGATTATTGTTGTCATTTTAGCAGGCTTATTAGTTGTACTGTTTTATCAATTTGGCTTGCAGCAGTATTTAAGTTTAGAAGGCATTAAAACTAGCCAAGCACAGATCTCGCAACTTAATCAACAATACCCTCTGGTTATTGCCCTGGCATTTTTAGCTCTTTATGTTTTTGTGACAGCACTGTCTATTCCAGGTGCCGCCGTTCTTACTTTAGGCGCGGGGGCATTTTTTGGGCTGTTCTGGGGGACCGTCATTGTATCTTTTGCCTCGAGTATTGGCGCTACTATCGCCTTTTTAGTCGCTAGATATTTATTTAAAGCGTCGGCGCAGGAACGCTTTGCGAGCAAGTTATCCGCGATTAATCAAGGAATTGAAAAAGAGGGCGCTTTTTACTTATTTACGTTGCGCTTAGTGCCCCTGTTTCCATTTTTTATGATTAACTTATTGATGGGCCTCACTGTCATACCCACCTTTACATTTTATTGGGTGAGTCAATTAGGCATGCTGGCAGGCACTTTAGTATTCGTTAATGCCGGCACTCAACTGGCTCAAATTGATAGCCTCTCGGGTATTTTATCTCCCGCCCTGCTGTTTTCATTTGTACTGCTCGGAATATTTCCCCTTATTGGCAAAAAAATCGTGTCGCATATTCAAGCTAAACAAGTCTATGCCAAATGGAAAAAACCTAAAAAATTTGAACGCAACATTATCGTCATTGGCGGTGGTGCCGCTGGCTTAGTCAGCGCTTACATAGGCGCAGCCGTAAAAGCTAAGGTTAGTTTGGTTGAATCAAATAAGATGGGAGGTGATTGTTTAAACTATGGCTGTGTCCCCTCTAAAGCTCTTATAAAGAGTGCTAAAGTCGCAGAGCAAATTCGCCATGCTGCGGATTACGGACTAAAGCTAAACACAACATCTAGCCAGGCGGTCAATATTAATTTCAAACAGGTCATGGCAAGAGTCCATGACAAAATAAAACAGATTGAACCACACGATAGTGTCGAGCGCTACACAGGCCTTGGGGTCGATGTGATAGAAGGCTATGCAACTATTATTGATCCTTGGACCGTTGAAATTGTAAAGCACGATGGCGCCAAACAGCGCTTAACCACTCAATCGATCATTATTGCCGCCGGCGCAAAGCCTGTTATTCCCAGCATCCCCGGCATAGAAGATTCAGGATATTTAACCAGTGACACCCTATGGCAGGAATTCGCAAAACATGAGCACATTCCTGAAAAATTAGTCATACTCGGGGGTGGACCTATTGGCTGTGAGTTGGCACAAAGTTTTGCCCGCTTGGGTGCTTGCGTTTACCAGATTGAAAAGAACAGTAGCGTTTTACACAGAGAAGATAGCGAAGTATCGCTATTGGCAAATAACGCTTTAAGTAAAAGCGGTGTCAACCTTTTGCTCAATCATCAGGTTTTACGGTGCGTGAATCAAGATAGCCGAAAATATTTAATCTTAGAGCATCAAGGCAAAGAATTTGAACTTGACTATGATGCACTGATCTGTGCGGTAGGTAGGAGTGCAAGACTAGAAGGCTACGGGTTAGAAAAATTAGGCATTAATACAGACACTACAGTAGTCACTAACAAGTATTTACAGACTGTATACCCGAATATTTACGCCGCGGGAGACGTTGCCGGGCCGTTTCAATTTACTCATAGTGCCGCACATCAAGCCTGGTATGCTGCAGTTAACAGCTTATTTTCAGATTTCAAGAAGTTTGCTGTAGATTACCGCGTTATGCCAAGGGCTACTTTTTTAGATCCTGAAATTGCCTCAGTCGGTCTCAATGAACGCACCGCGAAAGCACAAAAAATTCTTTACCATGTCACCCGATTTGAGCTAGAGGAATTAGATCGTGCGATCGTCGATAACGCGACTATTGGCTTTATTAAAGTACTGACTGTTCCAAACAAAGATAAAATTTTAGGTGTGACTATTGTCTCAGAGAATGCCGCAGAACTCTTGGCTGAATATGTTTTTGCAATGAAGCACAACTTAGGTCTAAATAAGATCCTTGGCACTATACATACGTATCCAACGATGTCAGAGGCTAATAAATATGCCGCGGGAGTCTGGAAGAAAGCACATGCTCCGCAACGCGTTTTAGCGTGGCTAGAAACATTCCATCGATATAAACTGAAATAGATAACAGACAACTGCACAGCAACACTTAGAGCAACACAGCGCTGTTAAAATCAACAGCGCTAGGATTTTGGTTTCTAACCTTCAAGGGATGCTTTAGGACTAGTTAGTTCATCCATTAATCATAAGAAATTGGAGAGCAATGGCATGATAATTAGAGACTTATAAAATGTTATTGAATCTATCTAAGTACCTAGTACGTATATTTGACAAAGGCTTAAAACTTAAAACGTAGACAATCGTAACAATGATTCGCCTTAGCTAATATTAGCTAAGCTGATTTTTTTAATTTTTGACAACATAGATTACAACTGAATTTTCTCTAATATTGATTGCCTAAAAAGCAAGCGGCGCTGTAAAATGGGGTCTTGAAATATTGGCCGTTTAGTCAGTAGGAAAAGGATATTTTATGCTGATTCGCATTTTGCTCGTCATGACTTTTATCGTTAACTGCGTCTTGCGCTTAAAAGGCCCTTGGCGGTACTTCCAAATAAATGCAACGCACTTTAACGACAAGCTCGGTATCTATTCAAAAAATGATATTGACGCAAACATCCCCGATACCTGGCGGCTCCCTCAAACAATAGATGATGGCTTGTTCATTCCGGCATCCTTTCCCGTTTTTGTAAAACCTGAATGGGGACAAAATGCTCAGGGGGTACGCCGAGCCGACAACGCTAATGAACTGAATTATATTCGTCATCAATGCATGAACAACAAAACAGTTTATGTGATCCAACAAGCAGCGGTTGAACACCGTGAATTTGAAATTTTTTATATTCGTGATTATAAAAATTTACAACAATTTGCCACAATGAGTGTCACTGAAACTTGCAATACGAGTGGCCAGGCACTACCGGTTAATAGCATTAACAATCAGCATACCTTTTACAGTTCGGTCACTCCCAAGCTAAGCACCGATGAAATGGAAGCTATGTGGGGCAGTATTGGCAGTATTGGAAATTATCGTTTCGCAAGAGTCGGTGTACGCGCCAATTCATTGCGGGCATTACAGTCAGGTGATTTCAAAGTGATTGAAATTAACCTTTATTTACCTATGCCGATCAATTTAATGGATGAGACTTTACCACTTAAAGAAAAACTTAATTTTGTCAAAAACAGTATGCGCCATTTAGCCCGCTTAGTTGAGGTCATACCGCAAACTCAGCCAAGCAAACCTGTCTTTATAAAAAAAACCTTGTTCCAACCTAGAACCAAGTGAGATAACCAATAATGCTCGGACTTAAACGCCGCCTTTACGCTAAAATCAGTAAACAGTTTATGAATGACTGTAGTAATTACAATTCCCTTAGTGTCAGACGTGGCTGTCGCTCAAAAAAACAAGCTAGAGATATTTTTGCTGCAAATAATGTCCCTCACGCTAAAGGTAGAATTTTTTTTGGTCCTTTAGCCGCTTATCGTTTTGTTAAGGAACATGGTTTTCCAGTGGTCATTAAGCCCAATGTCAGCGGCTTTTCTCGCGGCAGTTACTTTCCAATCCAAAGTTACCAGCAACTTTTTAAAGCGCTATTAATGGCAAAAATCTGGTGGCCAACAACCGTTATTGAACAATACCTCGAGGGGAAAAATTATCGTGTTGTGGTAATAGACGGCGAAATAATGTCTGTTATTGAGCGCTTCCCACCGATTGTTGTTGGCAATGGGTCTGATACTATCCGGCAACTTGCAGATGCCGAAAACAAAATACGCCAAGAAATGGGTTTATTCCCGACTATACACCCTATCCTAGAATCAGTACAAACCATTAAACACCTAGCGAAGCAAGGCCTTACATTTGACTCGATTCCGCAACCTGATGAATCAATAACTTTATTCTATCGTATTGCACTGGCCCCTGGTGGCACTGTAAACACAGTCGACAAGAGTAGCATACCAGAGGAAAACAAAGCCTTATTTCTCAAAGTTTTATCTATTTTCAATGCCAATATATTAGGCATTGATATTATTATGGAACAAGGTATAGATATACCCCATGATCAACAAAAATGCATTTTACTAGAAGTAAATTCACGACCTTACCTCAAGATGCACGACGTTCCGCGCAACGGTGACCGTGAAGATCTCAGTGGATATTATCAAAAATTAGATAATCTTGACATAGCACAATCGGATACATTCTAAACAGTCAATGAACAGTCGCTTTGCACAAGTCCAACAACGCCAATTTTATTTGTTTGTTTGCAGTCATTCATTTTTAATTGGCCTATTCCCGTTTTTTCTCCCTGTCTATTTGTTTAAACAGGGCTTGACTTTTTCTGAGATTTGCTTATTTATTTCCACTAGCGCTATTACTTTCACCACGGGGATGTACCTGTGGGATTGGTTAAAAAGTAAAATAACTCCATACCAGTTATTAGCTTTGTGTTATGCCCTTGAATTACTTTTGGTAATCAGTGTTATTTATGCGGGCCCAAAAATAGCCGAGCAACATGCTTTAGCCTATTTAATAGCAGCGACTTATGGTCTTTATCAATGCTTTTTTTGGACGACTCAAAGAGCCCTTTTTATCCAGCGTAGCAACAGCCAAAATACAGGTGACAGGTACGGTAATTTTCAAATATTTGTAGTCATTTTTTTAAAAATAGGCGTTTTTATCGGCGGTTTTTTGTTAGACAACGAAAATATTCAACTGCTGTTTATTGTTTCCAGCGGTTGCATATTTATGAGCTATTTAGCCGTGGTCAAAATGCCGGGTCAGCTTGACTGGCCTTTTTTAGCTTGGCCCAGAGTCAGTTTGAGAAACATTCTCAGGTTCAAAGATAACTACCGATCTAAAGAAATTTTTGCCCTCGATGGATTTTTCTTATTCATCGAAAGCTTCTTCTGGTTGCTTTCGCTGTTTTTGATTTTAAAACAGAGTTTTATGCAGTTAGGTTTGATGATAATTGCAATTACCCTCATGCTGTCGATTGTTTTCCTCGGGCTTAAATCAAAGATAGATCAGCTTCCTGAACAGTTAATTTATAGCCTATCAATTATTGGCTATGCAATTTCTTGGGTATTACGCGCTAATTTAGACGAAGATCTTTCACTTGCATGGCAATTTTTGTTCCTGTGCACAATTGCTTTTCTAACCGCATTATTCCGCTTGGCTTTTAACAAACGCTTTTATGATTTGGCTATTCATTACCCTAAAACACCCTACATATTAATCAAAAGTTATTATTCGCAAGTGACTTTGATTTTCTTTTTTGCCGTATTAGCCTTTGTATACGCCTCACAAGAGATTCAGCTTTCCCTCGATATTGGCTATTGGTTAGCGGCCTTACTAACACCGCTGTATTTTTTGTACAGCACAAGATCAACCCGCTAATTGAGAGGCTTGCAGCGAACAGTCCGGAAACGCCTCTAGCGTTCAAGTTCGTTCTGCAATTGGTATGATTTCTATTGCACCATTCAAGTTTAGGTGAATAATCAATGAAATAATTGTTAGCCATTCATTGAAGGAAATAGAACTGGAAATCAGGTTAGAAAACCTGTATTTTTTGGCTACATTTTCTATTAAGTAACTATATCATGAGTATAAATACCATCGCCTATCAAGGCAATCCTGGCGCCTATTCACACCTTTCTTGTAATAGAGTGTTTCCAAAGATGAAGGCTTATGCTTGCAACAGTTTCTCTGAAGCCATGTACATGGTTGAAAGAGGTGATGCCCAGTTGGCTATGATTCCAATTGAAAATTCAACAGCGGGACGAGTAGAAGAAATTTATCGATTAATGCCTAAAACTCAGTTGCACATTATCGCTGAACATTTTGAGCCTGTTAATCATTGCTTGCTCGGAGTTAAAGGTACTAACATTAACCAATTGGAAGTTGTCTCTTCCCACCCCCAAGCACTCGCTCAATGTAACACTGCTATTGAGAGGCTCAAACTTATACAAGTGGCCCATTTAGATACTGCAGGCTCAGCACAAGAGCTATCTCGAACTAAGAATCCTAGTCATGGGGCGATTGCCTCAGAGTTAGCTGCTGAGCTATATGGACTGGAAATTTTACAGCCAAACTTTCAAGATATTTGCGGTAACACTACACGGTTTATTGTTTTGGCAAAAGAAAAAGCAACGCCAATCTATGCTTTAAATACAGTGTTCATAAGCACTTTGATGTTTACAGTCAGAAATATTCCGTCTGCTCTTTATAAGTCGATGGGTGGCTTTGCAACTAATGGCATTAACATGGTTAAACTAGAAAGCTATATGGCATCTGATTCGATGTCTGCAACTAGCTTCCACTTAGATGTAGAAGGGCATCCCGATGAAAAAGCGATGCAACTTGCCATGCAGGAACTTGCCTTTTTTTCCAGTGAGCTGAGATTAATAGGCACTTATGTAAGTCAAAAGCAGCGTCGTCAAAATAATCTGTAAAATCCCCAGTAAGGAGTGATGATAAAATCACAAGTTAACCCTCTCCCCTATGTTAGAGCTTAACCAAGACTTTTTTACTATTAATACCTTCTACTGTGCAACCTGCAACTATAACAACTTGCTTTAGCTCTGAAGGTATAGACACGCCACTCAGAGATCGAGTAAAAGGCTGCTCACTGATATGGGGGTGATGTAACACCCTTTTAGCAATTAATTCGCCTTGCAAAGTTTCTACTTGCCACAGATTGGCATAATGTTCCCAGCTTTTATCTGCATGTTTCAATGTGACGGAGAAGTTATAAGTCCCATTAGCGATTTTCTTCACTTGAACTGCTTCGATATAGGTTTCGCTCGCAAAAGCTTTCGCACTCAAACAAAGAAAAAATACAATCAAACTGTTTATAGCTTTCACTCGCCACCTCGTAAAATCATGTTTTATCATAGATAAACTCTGAGCACCTATTAATTGAAGAATAATATTTTTCACATCATAGAGTAGATTAATGCTAATCTAATACACGGTTAGTATAAAAGACAACTGTCAATCATTACAACTAGGTCTAAACCAAAGATACAATACGGAATACAAAATCAATCTTTAATTGCCACGGGTTGCAAAGCTGGCATAATTTCTTTAGTGAATAATTATCATCAAATGGACACTTCCGCAGTCAAAACTGATACCCAGTATGCACCCAGAAAATCTCACTGAATCTATCGATAAATTATCCTGTTTTCTGTGTGGTTAGTTAAGAGCCCCCTACACTGTATACAGAAAGATACGGCAGTATTAACATCCAAAGGGCACATGGACATTTAGAAATCACCACCAAAGAGCAAGATGCCTGGTTACTTTGGATGCAAACAGCGCTAGCCAGTAGTGATTATACTCAAACATTTCAGCAGTATTTATTAAAGCAATCGTCTGTGCCTGCCAGCCGTTGTGTGAACTGCTAAAGATTTACCACAGCCACTAAGAGATGAATTATCTATGCCATTAAAAGACAATACCCAAGCTTATGGCAAATGGATGATGTATCTTACTTGGATACTCGCTTTAGCAATGGCCAGCTACCTTTTCCAAGGCGCTATAGAGAAAAAATTTAATCCGAATAAATTTCTTTCAACACAAAAGCAACGGACAGTCACCTTGCAGCAAAATGTCAAAGGACATTATGTTGCAACAGGCATGATTAATGATGTGCCTGTGGTGTTTTTATTGGACACTGGCGCCACAGACGTTGTTGTGAGTGACTCCCTAGCAAGAACCTTAGGATTAATGGCGCATGGTAAAACAAAAGTTGCTACAGCTAATGGCATCATTAGTGCAGACCTTACAACAATAGCAAAAATTAGCTTAGGTGGCATAACAGCCAATAACATCGACGCTTTAATTAATCCATTTATGAGTGATGATACGGTGTTATTAGGCATGAGTTTTCTCAAGCACTTAACGTTGATACAGAAGGGATCCAACTTAACGTTGTCAACTCCATAATTCAGGGCTATAAATCTACTGCTGTTTATAAATTACAGTCAATGTCTTTACTCGATAACTCAGCTAACCATTTTGGAATAGCTCTGACGCTCAATTTCACAAGTTTCAACGCTGATAGATAAATCCGCCAGGGTCAAACTTAGTAGTTGATTTAGAACTAATTTAGATAATTCACATCGCTGCTCAACTGTACGTCCTGACAGCAGATTCAAGACTATATGGATAAAGTCTTTTTCGACGTATCCACAATCCAAGCTGTTTTTCGGTGAAGGATCGTCGGTCGCAGGCAAGCCGCAAATTGCAGATTGATAACAAATAGCTCTCACCTTAATATCTTCAAACTGAAACAACTGGCTACTAGCAGTTCCTTTAAATACAGCTTCTAGGAGTTTTTCGGCTGGAATTTGAGCACTCACACCCGCTGAATATTCGATAATACAATGCGGCATAACTTACCCTTAATTATGTCTTTAATCACAACATCTTATATTGAATATGGAGAACAAGAAGCAAATGGATGAATATAGAGCTAGTGCACAACTGACCCATTGATAAGTCCCTGTAGCATCGAATGCAAGCTCTGATTCTACTAACGTTAGTTAAACCTCAAACAACCCAGGGTTCAAGCTAAGGTTTTCAATGCCACTGTAAAACCAATATCATCCATCCTATATCCAATTTAAAGCCACTGAATCAGGCATAAGCTATCATCAGGGTCACTAAAATAATCAGATAATAGACTTATGAATATCGTTATAAACCAAGAAAACACTAGGCAGAAAGCGCATAAGCGTTATTTACTGCAGTAACTGAGCATTTAAAGCTTGTTATTGAAGAAATATTGACAATTTCAATAGTCTTGCTGAAATCACAATATACCTTTAGTTTAAAAATTGATGATATATATATTAGTGATTGAGTAAGCAATACATTGTAATTAGAGATGCTTTAAAATTGTGCTTTAGGTCATAACGCCAGGACGAAAAGGTTTATTTGCTTGCTGATTTCTATGACCATGTTTATTTTGAGCTACCAGTTTAACCTTCTTAGCGACCAAACCTCCCTTATCGACATGACACTCAAACTCAACCGTTACGCCAACCTTTAAAAACTGGCAATTTAATAGATCTGCTTTATAAACAATAATGTCCTTGGCACCACCATTTTCCAAAAAGCCTGATTCTTTATCGCGAAACCATTTCTTCACAACTGTTTGCAACATTCACTCCTTATCCTAAAACGGCCGAATAATGCCCATCTGAGCAGAAAGCCTGAGAAATTTAATCTGTATTTTGAAAACACTGCACCGTCTGACCAAAGTCACCTTAGAACTTAAGCTAAATGTTGTAAGGTTTAGGCGTAAACAATAGAAAAAGGGATTAGTATTTTAAACGTTCTAAGTAGAACTTAAATATAACATACTTTTAACAAGAAAATATGTCTCTCAAACTAGAGTTTTCTTACTTCTACGAATTTATTGATGTATTCGTGACCGCATTTTTTAAAAACCTGGATTCAAATCTGAAGTGCATCATCTAATCCCGTAGAAAGAGAAGCCAGCTGAAGGTAAGCTTCTATCTTTTTCTCCGGCAAGCGATGTAACGATAATGAGACATTACCAACAGCTGACTTATGAGCAACGATGCCAGATATATGTGCTAAAGAAAAGAGGTTATTCGCAGCGGCAAATTGCAAAGTCTATTGGGGTTAGTCAATCCACTGTTAACCGAGAACGGAT
>JAWUWK010000087.1:0-47705 GCA_034111875.1 Gammaproteobacteria bacterium | reverse complement strand
TCTAGATACAGATGCAGATGATGATGGCGTATTAGATATCGCTGAACGAGGTGATGCAGGGCCCGATAGTGTTACATCGACAATAGATAGCGATCGCGATGGTCTGTTAGATATATTTGAGGGCAGGAACAGTGTCGATGGCTACAATGTTAGCGATGAAAATGTAATTGTTGATGCTAGCGGCGATGCGCAAGACTTTAATTTCAGCGATAGTGATAACGATGCAGGTGTTGATGGTAAGCAGGCAGCGGGACAAGGTCGAAACTTTGATTATAGAGAGAACCCCGACGTTGATCCTGATAATGATGGACTGGCTAATGCAGATGACTTAGATGATGATAACGACGGTATTTTAGACACGGATGAGGATAGTACATCAACAATAGGTACTAATGCTTACAACGTTTTCTCAGCGACATATAACAATAGCATTTCTATCGCGAGCGAAGATACTGATCCGCGCGGGCTAACGTTCAATGAAGAGGGGACTAAAGCTTTCATTGTGGGGGGGGTAGGTGATGATATCAACGAATATGAATTGACTACTGCGTTTGATTTATCGACTAAATCTCTACTCAACACATTCTCAGTTGGGTTATATGACACTCAGCCTGAAAGTGTACAGTTTAACAATGACGGAACTCGCATGTTTGTTTTAGACAGTGCAGGGGCTGACATCAGTGAATATCACTTAGGGTCTGCGTTCAATACTAAAACAGCTAATTTCAGTGTTAGTCATTCCGTGTCAGCACAAGAATCAGTACCTGAAGGTATGATCTTTAGTGATGAGGGCACTAAGTTATTTATCATAGGCACAAGTGGCGATAATATTAATGAGTACAGTTTGTCGTCTCCGTTTGATTTAAGTGCATCAAGCAGAACGTTTGAAGGATCGCTTGCGACGGGTAGTCAAGAAACACGTGCCACAGGGCTCGCTTTTAACAACGATGGATCTAGGGTATATATGATTGGAGTTGATAGTGACAATATCAATGTCTATGATCTAGATACACCTTACAGCGTAGTCGATGGCAGTCGATTTGTCGGTGCTCTTTCAATTGAAAACCAAGAGAGCCGTGCCACGGGAATCACCTTCAATGGTGACGGAACTCAGCTTTATATTACAGGATTTAACGGCTCTGATGTTTCTGTCTATGATATCGATGGCGGCTTCAACGCCAATGATATTGATGTTGATGGAGTTATTAACTCTCTCGATTTAGACAGTGATAATGACGGAATAACTGATAATGTAGAGGCACAATTCACGCAAAACTATATAGCACCGAGCGGTATTGATGCAAATAATGATGGTGTTGACGATGCTTATGCAGGAGGGCTAACAACTGTTGATTCAGATAGTGATGGTCGTGCAGATTATATTGATAGTGACAGTGACAATGATGGCGTCGATGACATAGTCGAGAGAAACATGACAGGTGGCGATAGTATCACTTCTACAACAGATACTGATGGCGATGGTTTGCTTGATATATTTGAGTCAAGTGAGGTTAACGATGGCTACAATGTTTCAGATGAGAATATTGACATTGATTCTTCAGGTACAGTGACACAAATCAACCTTGCAGATAGCAGCAATAGTGTTGCGGCGGATGCCAGTGATGCTAACGGTTTAATCAAAAATCTGGATTATCGTGAGGATATTACCAGAGATACAGACGGAGACGGTGTACTCAATACTGACGATATCGATGATGACAACGACGGTATCCTAGATATTCAAGAGCAAGGTTCTAATATAGATGACAATACCTATAACGTAATGACTGCTTCGTTTGATAATAGTCACTCTATTGCCAACCAAGAAATTGATCCTAGAGGCCTCACATTTAATGATGATGGAACCAAGTTATTTATTGTTGGAGCAGATGGAGATCAAGTCAATGAATACAGCTTGATACAGCCTTTCACCTTATCAGGTAAAACACTACTTAATACCTTTTCAGTAGCGGCTCAAGAAAGCTCCCCAGAAAGTATTACTTTCAGCAAAGATGGCTCTAAGATGTTTATCTTAGGGAGTAATGGAAATGATATAAATCAATACACACTAACGAGCCCCTTTGATACTTCGACAGTTGATACGATAACGAGTTATTCAGTTGCTTCACATGTATCTGCAGCTACTAGTATGATGTTCGATGAAGCAGGAACAAAATTATTTGTATTAGGATTATATGGTGAGGGCATTGTTGAATATTTACTAGGCTCACCCTATGATTTATCTGCCCTAGGGTTTTTGGGACAAATCTCAATTGCAGGTCAAGAAACAGTACCAACAGGTATGTCATTCAATCATGATGGCTCGAAATTATATGTCATTGGAAGTACCGGTGATGACATCAATATTTATGATTTAGATTCACCCTATACAGTGACTTCTGGTATGACATTTATTGATTCCTTTAGTGTGGCAGATAAAGAAACAGTCCCAACAGGACTTGCATTTAATAATGATGGTAGCCAACTATATGTGATTGGTAGTACGGGTGACGATATTAATGTGTATAGCATTGAAGAGGGATTAGTCAGTAATGACATCGATGGTGATGGTATTATCAATTCACTTGATTTAGACAGTGATAAAGATGGCATTAGTGATAATGTTGAAGCGCAATCTACAGCGGGATACATTGCAGCGGGTACCTTTACAGACTCTGATGGCGATGGACTAAATGATGTTTATGATAAGGACACATCGTCAATAGATGAGTCGACATCTGAGGGCATTACTGCCATTAATTCTGATAGCGATGCATTAGCTGATTATAAGGATACCGACAGTGACAATGACGATAAACTTGATGTAGCTGAATCGGGCTTAGGTGATTACCCTGGGAGTTCTCCTCGCTATAATGACCCCAATGGATCGTTAAATGATCCTGCTTCTGAATTGCAAAATTCGAATGCGACACCTGAGGTTGACTACCGAGATTTTGATGCCGCTAATTTGATAGCAGATGGCGTGTTAACTGATCAAAACATTGTTTATCATTCAGGTCGCTCAATTGATTCGATAAGAGTCAACACACCTAATTTGACGCTTATTGATGATGATGGATCAGAAATTCTCACACTCAGTATCGTTGATTTAGACGTTGGCTTTACTATATCCGACAACCTTGGGAATAGCTTTACAGCGACAACCGGTAACACTAATGTCAACATTAGTTCTTGGGGTATAGATTATTTGTATTACCAAGCACCTTCAAATGCGACGACATCTACTAATTTTTATATTATGGCATTGAGTCAGGAAACAGCAAATTCAGCAGTGAGTGGGTTGACTGAGATATCCATTAACTTTAATTTGTCACGTTTTGTCCCACCGCAGACTTGCCCCATTATTCTCGACCTCGATGGAGATGGCGTGGAGACGTTAGCTCTAACTGAAGGTGTCACTTTTGATATTGATAATGATGGCAACATCGATAGAACTGGATGGGTCGGTAAAGATGATGGCTTGTTGGTTATGGATGTCAATCAAGACGGCATGATAAACGACGCTGGTGAGCTGTTTGGTGAAGAAATGATTAAATCAGATGGCACAAAAGCTAGTGACGGGTTTGATGCACTAAGGGATATAGATAGCAATAATGATGGTTTGTTTGATTCGAACGATGATGCATATGATGATGTCAAAATCTGGCAAGACGGCAATAGTGATGGCGTTAGTCAGGAACATGAACTCTATTCACTGTTAGATGTAGGGGTAGACTCCATTAACTTGAATAGCCATTCGGTGTCAGAAAACAATGAAGGTAACTGGACTGGACTGCGTTCTACTTGGGACGGTACTGATGGTGTTTCTCATGATGTAGATGATGTTTGGTTCGCGTACTATACAGAACAGGACAATGTATTAGATCTCTCTGATTTACTGGACAGTGGCGAAGTACAAATGGACAGTCTCGATCATTATTTACGTTTTGAGCAGCAAGATACTGATTTATTAGTTTATGTCGATGAAAATGGCGGTGGCGCTAATGAGACGTTTGCAACTGAGGAGACAACACAATTAGTTAAACTTGAAAATGTAGCTCTCTATAGCATGGAACACGACGATGTGATTAAAGTCTTGATAGACAATAATCAATTAATTACTGAGTAATCAGTGATGCAATGAAAAAGCGGCTTGTTAAGCCGCTTTTTTTTGATTATTTTTTAGCCTTACATTGATTAAATAGCCGTTAAAAGAGTCATTATATGTATGTTTAGAATAGTTTAAGCCTGTGCATAATATAAAAAATCTCCATACAATGGCGAGGATCTTTTTAAAATAAACTCAGGTTTTCGAGGTCTTAGTGATTTAGAACTCGTGTCGCTCATCGCAAATATTAAGGCTGTTGTGCAACTTTCGCCGAAAACTCAGTGTAGCCGCCAATGTGTTCAGTGCCGATAAAAATCTGGGGTACCGTATCGACAGGTTTGCCAACAGTTTTTTCGAGATCAGCTTTTGAAATTCCCTCTTCGTGAATGTCTATGTAGCGGTGTTCAAGACCTTGCTCTTCACATAAATCTTTTGCTCTTACACAAAAGCCACAGCCTTTTCGGCCAAAAATAGTTACACGTTCCATGCTAACTCCAATGTATTTTAAAAAGCCCTATTGCAGCATTTATTAGACTAAATTTCCAATGAATAAAACTAATACTCAAACTCTTATTGAATAAGAGACCCCTGCGGTATTTATAGCCAGGTCTTACATATTGTTTATTATTTGTTTTCAAAGGTTTTTATTTTTTAATTGATTACGTAATGGCTCGAAAAAATGGATAAGGTGATTAATAATGATGAAAAGCCAATAAAATCAGAATCAATTATAGTACTATTTATCAATTCTATTTAGGCGATCGCTAACATGAATAAATTTGAGATACATGTATTAGTAGCAGGCTTCAGCGAGCATCAAACTCAACAGTTATCTTCTATATTATCGCCGTTACCGATAAATTTACACACTTGTGCTATCGATGCTGTGATTGATAAATTACCAAAAGTTCATGTATTGCTTGTGGGGACAGATTTTCAGCAGCAGCCTAATGTGAATGATGATCTCTTACTAGAATCACAGCGAGAGGAGGTAGACCCTTTTGATATATCAGAGCCTGCTAAAAAAGCACCCATCTTAGCGGCGGATGATATTTTAGAGTTGTTTGTAAGACAAATCAAAGTCGCTTCGCCTTACAGTTTAGTTTATTTGCTTGCTCAGGCCGATAAAATAGAATCTTTGACCCAGAGCCAACAAGAACAGTATCGTGATTTTATTATTTATCCAGTGAATGATTTATTTCTGACTAAAAGATTATTACGTATTGTGAATGACCTGCAAGAAAAATTTGTACAACTGATTAAAAAACGACGTCTAAAACATAGACTTGAACACAGTGATATAGAGTCACTTCAGCTAAAAGTTAATTTGAATCACTCCTTGAAAAGTACAAAACAGGCGAATAAACATTTAATTCGCATGCTATCTAATCAAGTTTTTGCTCGTATGGGTCAAAGAGCCAGCGGCAGGAACCAACAGTTAAATTTATTGTTGGTTGAAATTGCTAAAGCTTGTGATTTTACTGAACCTGAAATTCATGATTTAACGAACGCATGGCACTTGCGCAACGTGGGTAAAATGGGCTTTAGCGATAAAGTGTTGCATACCCCCTACATACAATTAAGCGTTGATGAGCAGCGCGTATTTAATTGTCATCCGACCTTATCACATGCGGCATTAATGATCGTCAGGCCATTAGATACAGCAGCTAAAACGATTCTTCAGCACAAAGAGTACTTGGATGGATCTGGCTATCCCAATGGGTTGAAAGACTCGCAAATACCTATGCAGGCGCAAGTGTTGACGGTTATCAATGATTATACAGAACTCGTCGCTGGGCGTTATTCTAATAGAGCTTTTAGTACCGTCGAAGCCTTGACTTACCTCGATAAATACGCAAGCGAAAAGTACAATGACTCGATCGTAAATTTACTGATTAAAATTTTACCTGAATTGAGTAAAAGCGGCAGAGGTATGCATGATCATTTAGTTCAAAGTAACGATTTGAAGGTGGGAATGCAATTGACGCGAGACCTTATTAGTGGCGAAGGTATTTTACTGTTAAGTGAAGGCTTAACCTTAGACCGAGATTCGATTTCACGACTGCAAGAGATGGAAATGAATTTAAAAGAGCAGTTTAAAATATTTATCAAACAAAAATAATCACAATTAGTCTTATTTTAAGTATAATCTGCGCTGATAATAAAAGAGCAAAGATAGATACAGAATCTTTATTGGAGCGTTGAAATACATGAGTCAAAACATCGATGGTGCCGCTTACGCTAGTCAGCTGCGCAAAAAACTAGCCGTAGACGTTGCTAGTGTAAAAGAATCCACCGGTAAGTCGCCGGGTTTAACCGTTGTATTAGTCGGCGATGATCCCGCTAGTCAAGTGTATGTTCGAAAAAAAGGCGAGCAAGCTAAAGAAGTGGGTATTGTATCAACAGAGCATAGGTTAGCCGTATCAACTAGCCAAGTGGAATTGTTAGCGCTGATTGACACTTTAAACAAGGATGGGGATGTCCACGGAATACTGGTTCAGCTGCCTTTACCGAACCAAATTGATGAAAAAACGGTGTTGACGGCTATTCTACCTGAGAAGGATGTAGATGGCTTTCATCCAGTGAATGTCGGTAAGTTATCTATTGGTGATGAGAGTTTATTACCTTGTACACCACATGGCAGTGTTCATCTGATAAAAAGTGCTATAGGTGATAATCTATCGGGTTTAAATGCGGTGGTGGTCGGCCGTTCTAATATTGTAGGTAAGCCGATGGCTGCCCTGTTATTACAGGAAAGCTGCACTGTCACTGTTGTACATTCGCGCACCAAAAATATTGAAGCTATCTGTTCTCAAGCAGATATTTTAGTGGCGGCGGTTGGTCGGCCAGAAATGATCAATGCCGATTGGATTAAAGAGGGTGCCTGTGTCATTGATGTCGGTATCAATAGAATACACAGAGAAGGCAAGAGTAAACTCGTTGGTGATGTGAATTATACCAGCGCAATGCAAAAAGCAGCGTTTATTACCCCCGTACCAGGAGGTGTAGGGCCAATGACTATTGCGATGTTACTCGTGAATACCTTCACCGCTTTTAAGCGTATTGAAAACCTTAGCTAAACACTTGTGCGCAGTATTTCTGGCAATTTGGGTATAGATACTGCGTAGCAATTGCGGTTGATTTACCTGCGGTAGGGGCCTATGAGCCAGACCAACAATGTCGCTTTATTAGCACTGATAAATAAGTAATAGCTGAGTTTACAAAAGTGAACTCAATAAATCTTATTTTTTGGGGTGGTATTCGCCGCTCTGTTAGAAAACTATTATAGCGATAGGTTTGCCAATACGAGTAATTAGTCGATTGGCGCTGCAGCTAATCCTCGATCGATTGCCTGCTAAAAAATGAACGATCATTTAAAAACCTTCGAGCAAAAAAATTAGGCTTCGCCTATTCGAATGTAGCCTTGCAGTGGATATAAATTATCCAAGTGATTTAAGGGCGCTACCACTAGGGCACATGAACTGCTGTATAAGCTCAGAGGTAGGCAATAATCCATTATCAGCTACTGTGATCTTGATGTTCAAGGTTGCGATACGGTGATATATTTATGAGAAAATGTTAGCGAAGGTCTGTTAGAGTATATTAGCCAAGATGATGATATATAAAATAGACATTTTTAGTATAGGTTGAAATTTAGTTGCTGCGGATTGAAAAAAATAAAAATCTAGTCTCGTTTAATAGCCTCGCATTTGAGTCGGTTGCTGAGCTGTTTACTGTCATAGACAGTGAAGATGAGCTCTCTCAGGCTATTGATTATGCAGATGAGCATAAACTAGTACGACAATTTATCTCCGGGGGTAGCAATTTATTAATGGCTGAATTTGTGCCCGGCATCACAGTGCATATACAAATTAAAGGCATTAAAACAATCGCTGAGACTGAATCAGATGTAGTGCTTAGGGTGGCAGCGGGTGAAAACTGGCATGGGTTAGTTAAGTACAGTGTTGAAAATAACTGGCAGGGTATCGAAAACCTCGCCTTGATTCCCGGCCTAGTGGGTGCTGCCCCCATACAGAATATTGGCGCTTATGGCACTGAAATCAAAGATGTTATAGTCAAAGTAAGGGCATACGATGTTCGCCTGGGAAAATTTATAACACTGGACAATAAACACTGCTGTTTCGGTTACAGGGATAGCATTTTCAAACGTCAAAATGGTCGCTATATAGTCAGCTCTATTGATATTAAATTAACTAAAAAAGTTAATATTGAGTATAAATATCAGGCGATAAAACACCACTTTTTACACAAGAAAATCCACGATGTAAATCTATATGATATGTTCGAGGCCGTTTGTGCTATCCGATCGGAAAAATTACCTTCCCCGGATGTGATAGCCAATGCCGGTAGTTTTTTCAAGAACCCCGTTATCAGCCGTGAGCACTTTGAGAAACAGCATATAATAGCCCCTAATATTGTTGGCTATAGTGCAAGTGAAAACACAGTCAAAGTGGCTGCTGGCTGGTTAATCGAAGACTGTGGCTGGAAAGGTTACTCTGAAAATGGCGTCGGCGTTTATGCAAAGCAAGCGCTGGTACTAATACACTCAGGTGAATCGACTTTAACGCAACTGCTTGCCCTTGCAGATAAGATTAAAGTATCCGTTTATGACAGATTTGAAATTACCCTGGAAATAGAGCCTCAACATTTTCCACTTTCAAAAAACTAGCAGCATAAGATTATCCAATGGCTATTTAATATTTCAGAATTACATAGAATTATTGTTTAAAGATAATTATTATGTAGCGCTGTTATTTTTTGAATGTGTCAACATTTCAACGAATAATCTGAATGAGAGGCCTTTCGCTGTGTGTTTGCAAAAGAGTCTATGTTTTAGTTCTGTGATTTTAATTTAGGTTTATACGTACCATGTCGATAGATAATAAAATTAAAGTAGGGATATTAGGAGCATCAGGTTATACAGGTGCAGATTTGGTAAGACTGGCTGCGTTACACCCTTATATGGATCTATCTATATTGACAGCGAACAGCCACGCTGGCAAAAAATATGCTGCAGTCTATCCGCATTTAGGTGGGTTGGATTTACCAGATCTGATTAGGATTGAAGAGGCTAATTGGTCTGATGTCGATGTCATTTTTTGCGGGCTACCCCATGGAACGACCCAAAAAATAGTCGCCTCCTTGCCACAGCATGTAAAAGTGATAGATCTATCGGCTGATTTTAGACTGCGAGATACTCAAATCTATAAAGACTGGTATGGTCATGCGCATTTCGCGCCGCAGTTACAAAATGATGCAGTGTATGGTCTCCCTGAACACTACAGAGACAGCATTCAAAAAGCTAAACTCGTCGCTTGCCCAGGTTGTTACCCCACCGCGGCACTTTTGTTGTTAATTCCACTGTTAAAGGCTAAATTACTTAATACGCAGACTATTATTATTGATGCTAAATCAGGTTTGACAGGAGCTGGTAGGGGCTTAAAGCAGAATACTTTGTTCGCTGAAGCAGGTGAAGGTTTAAGTGTTTATGGGGTCGCTGGGCACAGGCATGCACCTGAAATAGAGCAAGAATTATCAGTAGCACAAGGCGAAGATGTGATGGTGAGTTTTACCCCACATTTAATTCCAATGAGCAGAGGCGAGTTTATTTCCTGTTATGCGAATGTTGCTGAAGGCGTGAGTATTAAGGATATTCGTCAAGTGCTCAATAATACTTATCAGAATGAACCGTTCGTGCGTCTGCTCTCAGAAGGGGCCGGTATCGGTACGCAGTATGTCAGAGGTTCCAATCAGTGCTTACTATCAGTACACGAAGATAGAGTTCCAGGTCGCGTACTCTTGTTCTCAACCCTCGATAACCTGGTTAAAGGCTCTAGCGGACAAGCGATCCAAAACATGAACATCATGTTCGGCTTTGAAGAAACGTTAGGCCTGATGCAGCAACCTATGTTTCCATAAAGGACAGTCAAACCTGATGCTTGGGCTCTAAGTCTGCGGATTTCAAGCGTAATCTGTTTGTCTTAAGGTTATGTGGATTTAGAAAACTATTATAGGCAGCACCATTAATTTAGTGCTGCCTATCCTAATTGATACGCAAGTATTACCTCTTCTGTAATTATTTTCACACCGCGCTTTACAGTCTTCTCATCGGCCGCATAAGACACTCTGATACACTCTTGTTTGTGGCGCCAGTGTTCATCAATGCCTACAAAAAAATTGTGACCTGGTACTATTATCACCCCCCGTTGCTTTAAACGTTGGTACAAAGTATTGCTATCAATAGGCAGATCTTTGAACCACAACCATAAGAAGATAGCCCCTTCAGGTTTATGAATTCGAAACGGGATATCTTTAAGGCTTTGTTTAAACCAAATGGCTGTCTGCTCTGAGCGCTTCTTATAAAAGGGTCTTATATGCTGATTGCTCAGCGCCGTGATACGGTCGTTGGCAAATAATGGTTGGCAAATAGCAGGGCCTAAAGTACCGCAGGCCAAACTGATCACTGTATTAGCATTGTTATACGCTTGGATAACGTCTTCGCTGGCGACAATAATACCTGTACGCAGACCTGGAAGCCCAAGTTTGGATAAGCTCAGTACTAAAATTGTATTAGTGTTCCAGTGAGGCTTAGCGTCGTTAAAGATGATGTTCGGGAAAGGTAATCCGTAAGCGCCGTCGATGATCAAGGGAATATCTTGCTCTTGGGCAATGGCATCTAAGTGGGTGATCTCATTGTCAGTGAGTACATTACCTGTCGGGTTCGTCGGCCTTGATACACACAGGGCTGCGATATTTTCACTGAGTGTCAAATCACTAAAATTCACTCTGTATTTAAATTGGTGTTCATCTAACAGTTCTATATTCGGCTTAGTCGCACTAAAGAAATTTTCGCTGATACCTATGTCTGCATAACCTAAATACTCAGGAGAGAGAGGCAAGTGGATACTGCGCAGACTTTGGTCTTGCATCTTACCTGCAAATAAATTGTAGAGAATAAAAAAAGCACTTTGACTACCGTTGGAGATTGCGATGTTTTTTTCGCTCAACAACCAGCCAAATTGTCTTTTTAGAAAGCGCGCTAATTCTTGACGGAACTGTTTATCGCCCTGAGGAGATTGGTAGCGACCGAGTAAATGATGGCGTTGCACCGGGTCGTCGAGCAGTGTTTGTAAGCCCTGCTGGAAAATCGTTTCCATGGCGGGAATTTGTCCTGGGTTACCGCCGCCCATTAGAATAGCTTGAGGGTTTTCCAGTAGTGCATTGCCTAAATCTTCCATCAATTCTACAGCACCGCAACGCGCTGAAAATTTTTCGCCAAAAGCCGATAACTTCACTTTACTCATCTCTTGTTAGGTTAATCAAAGGTCTCGAACCGCTGTTTCTAAAGGCTCACAGAGGTTTTCTAACCAATAAATCGCGGCAAATTACCTAGCTGTCTGTAGGACTTAACGCTACTTTATTACGAAAAATCAGAATTTGGCCATATTCCAAGCTCTCGCTCGTTAAATAGCCTGCTACTAGCCTCAAAAGATCAAGAAACCTGTCTGATATCTGCTTTTCTCGCTACCGTCGGCCAAGTCCGACAGGTTCCTAAATACTATATCATTACAAGCGACAAGTTAATGTGTTCCACACAATCACTGCTATGTGCCTGCGATTATAGCGAATAAGTCCATAATATTTACCTTAAACCACTAGAAAGCGGTTTTGATTATCGTCACTTAACGAGAATATAATGCGCTATAGGCTGCAAGCTAGAGTTTAGTTAATAATAATGGCTGAGACTGAGTCGGTTCTATAGCCGGACGTAAACGTAAAATAAATTTACTGTTTAGACTTAATACCAAGTAGTGTTTTTGTCTGTCAATACGCCAACCTTGTGGGTAGCTAACTAATTGTAACAACACCGCTTTGATCGAACTTAGGGCGGTGTTTTTCGTCAGCCATTTCAAATCAGTGTATTGTTCGGCACTCAGTAATTGTTTTATATCTTGTAGAAACCAAGCATTGGGCTCATTGGCAAGGGGGCGATACTGTTGTAATAGAAGCGGAGAAATGACACTTTTATCTTTAGAAAAAAATTGCCGAATAGAGAGGTCTTTATGAATATTTAGCGCTGAATTATCCCGCACGTTGGAGCTGAAATCTAATGCTTTTAGCTCAATAATTAAGCGGCTTAAGCTCCATTGGCAGCTTTTAATTAATGTCCAGATAGGTTTTGTTGAATGGGGCTCACCCAGGCTAAATTTTTTTGCTTGCCTGCCGTCACGTAAACCTTTATCTATCACGGTTATCTGTAAATAATTCGATTGGAAATCAATTAAACTAAGGGGCATTTTTATATAGGCGTAAGCGGGCTTTTTAGCATCAAATATCTGCCATTGGGATTGTGTTTCAAGAGAATCTATAATTGGAATTTTCATGTTAATATTATTTAGAATAGCTTCAAAGTCGCCAGCAATGTAGCATTTTAGCTATTCAAATTCATTAATTTTTTAATAGACCGCTAAAAGCGGCATAATAATCTACTAAGCAAACAAGGAATAAGCCTAACAGCCGCTGCAGGGCATTGAGTAAAAGGTTATGATGCTCGACAGTTTACGGCTGTTTAAGTATGTATTGTGGCCGAATATTGATTTTTTGTACTTTTTAAATAACCGTCCTCAACTTTAAAAGTGATAATTATGAAACTCATCAACAGATCTAGCTTTACGTTATTAGCGGCCGCGCCTTTTGCACAGTGGGTGGCCAGTCTAGACGGAAAAATAGGCATAGAAGAAGGCTACGAGAGGCTCTCTTTAGAGCAATTGCGTGAGGCGGGCAGTGTCTACCTTATTGACGAAGTCGCACAAGAGTCTGATTTCACAGAGATGCTGAGCTTAAATTGGCAGAAAATATTTGAAAATGAATTGTCTGCTTGGGATGCATTTGGCGATTATTGGCCGGTTATTTCTCATGACTTGTTTGAGCTGTGGTTCGAGACACAAACCAATGTCATGACCTTTGACTTAAGTCATGAGGCCCTGATGACTGCCGAGCTTAATTAGCCTATTCAGATGGATATAAATGTTGATTGCGAATGTTTGTCAGAATCTTGTTCGATCAATAAACGCCAGCAACAAACGGGTCGTAGGATTACTTATTTAGAATCATTAGCGAACTCAAGCAACTAACATGCTTGAGTAAAAAATTAACTCACTGTGCCGATACGATGATGAATACGACAAATACTATGATCACTAAAATATCAGGAATTCAATATCACCCTTTACTTGAATCCCTGTATGAGGAGATGCATTCTCGTCCATACCAAGTGATTTCATGCCCTGCCCATATTACACATTTTGTGCTATTGACGAATGATCTACAGAAACAGCAACAATTCGTCCATTTACAAAGCTTGTTCGCCGCTTTTGATCAAGAAGTACCGGCTTTAGATCAGACTAACCTGCAATTTGAAACCCTTTCCTTTCGAGTCAGGCGCGAAGTCCATTTGGAGTTTAGTGCCTTTACTTTTATTAACTTTGCCGTGACAGATGAGGCGCCCTTTGATCAAACCGGCTTAATGCCACTGCCACCTGGTTGGTTGGAGGAATTACCAGGCATGGTTATTGCAAATTTCCATTTGGCCTTGCAGTGTATCGATGAGCAAGATACGCAACTCATTGAGAAAGCAAGGCAATCTTTTGAACAACACCGGTTAGTGGGCAGCAGTGCGCAGCGCGGAGATGCGCGGGTATGGACGTCTTTTAAGCAGCACTCCGATGGCTTTGGACGGTTTTTAATCGGCAATGTGCATATGAGCGATAGTCAAATAGGACGTTTAACGCAGCGATTAATTGAGATCGAGACCTATCGGATGTTGACGCTAATGGCGTTGCCGTTAGCGCGAGAGAATACGATGGTATTGGCGAAAATGGATCAAGAGCTAGTGATCTTGACTAATCAGCTCGCCTGTAGTGATGATTTTTCTGAACAACATATTTTAGCTCAATTGACGGCGATGGCCGCTCAAATTGAAGCGATACGCAGCCGAACTGCTTTTAGGTACACTGCAACATTCGCCTACTACGATCTCATCATCATTCGCTTAAATGAATTGCGCGAAGATGAGGTCTCGGGACATTTAAGCTTAACTGAGTTTATTACCAGGCGTCTAACACCTGCCGTCAATACTTGTAAAGCGGTGAGCGATAGGTTGGAGAGCCTATCCCTTAGGATTGATAGAGTGTCGGATATGATGCGTACTAAGGTGGAGCTGTCTATCCAAGAGCAGAATCAATTGTTACTGACCTCAATGGATCGGCGCTCGCGTATTCAGCTGATGATGCAACATACGGTAGAAGGGTTGTCAGTCGCGGCAATTAGTTACTACAGTATCGGGTTGGTTAAATATCTTATTGAATCAATTGATATCCCTGGCCTGTCATTAGATAAGTCACAATTGATTGGCATTTCAGTCCCTGTGGTGATCACAGCGGTATGGTTTTTTACCCGTCGAGTGCATAAGCGTTTTAAAAATATGGATGATGAGCCTGAAAAATAATTGGCAATTGACCCTTTTAAAAGCGCGCAAGTTACCCATAAAACCCTGTAAGAGTGTTAAAATAATTGACTGTATAATTTTAAATACAGTTCCAGTAAGTTTATTCGAGAACCTATTATGAGTGTAGCAACCGAGCTTGAACAGTTAGTGACTCTAGCAATTAACTGCAGCGAGTTATATTTAGAAAATGAAAGCCATATGCATTCTGGCCCAGCCGCGCAAAGTCACTTTAAGTTAATATTAGTGTCGGATGATTTTGTGGGAAAGAGAGCAGTACAACGTCACCAATTACTCTACAAAATCCTCGCACAATTGTTAAATAATCCTATACATGCACTCGC
Organism: Gammaproteobacteria bacterium; assembly: GCA_034111875.1. Lineage (GTDB taxonomy): Bacteria > Pseudomonadota > Gammaproteobacteria > Pseudomonadales > Balneatricaceae > Rs1. Next base: position 32,728 of record JAWUWK010000087.1, on the reverse strand, counting down.
CTTACATTTATTTACTGTGCAAGAGTGGTCGGTAAAAGAAGATAAGCAATTGTTATCACCTAAATGTCTAGGTGGATCTAAGGGTTAAGTCATTAGCCAATTATGATCGGCTAAAGTTTCAACATCCTCGACTTGATGGGTGACTAATAATAAGGTCTTATTTTCCGACTTTGCTATGCTGGCAACCCAATTGGCAGCAATTGAGCGAGTATAGCTGTCTAATTCTGCAAAAGGTTCGTCGAGCAGAATAATCGGCTCGGGTCTTAACAGTGTTCTTAATAGTCCGACCCTTTGACGTTGCCCGCCGGAGAGTTGTGTGGGCATTTTAGTGAGTTGGTCGGCAATTTGAAGCTTTTCAGCGGCTTCAGTGATGGTTCTTGTTGCGCTGGCTGAATCTGTAAAGTTTATTCCTAAGCAGGCATTTTTAAAGACGTTAATATGCTCAAATAAATTATTTTCTTGAAATAACATCGCCACCGGACGCTTTTCTACCGCGAGTTTGCTGATATCAATATCCTGCCAAGTAATGGATCCCTCGCTGGCTTTAATAAAGCCAGCTATACAGAGTAATAGGCTGCTTTTACCTACACCACTGACACCTTGCAAGGTCACAATATCACCGCTATTAATTTGCTGGTGGTAGCTTAGCTTCTGCTGCCCAAGATTGATTTTCAACTGGTTTATATCAAGCATGAGATTGCGCTCTTTCAATTTTTATTAAAACGATAAAGTAGATACCTAGGAGGACCGCTGAGGCAAAAGACGCTTCATTGATACGATAACTGCCGGCGTACTGGTAAATCAACCAAGGCAATGTTTTTAAGTTGTCATTGCCAAAGATAGAAAAGATAGCGACATCACCCATAGCGATCAGTAATACCAGAGAAAAAGTACTGAGTATGGCTGGTTTAATGTAGGGCCATTCAATGCTTAAATTTTTCCAAAAACTCAGTTTGAGTGATTTAGACAAAACTAAATAGTCATGGTCGAACTGAATTAAGCGTGATCTTATTTGTTGAATCGCAAAAGGTAGCACCATGAGTACATTTAAAACAACCACGAATATCATGCCTAGTGCGTCCAAATCCATGATCGGCAAAAATAGAATATATAATCCGACAGATAAAACCATCGCCGGAGCAATCAAGGTGTGATTTGCAAACCATTGCAAAGTATTTTTTATATGCGGCTTTTTAAATTCAAGACTGCTGCGAATTGGCAACATGATGCAGTAGGCAATCAGCATGGCGATAGACGCAACTAAGCTGCCTAAGACTAATGTCATGATCAGGGCCTCAAAGACATTGGCCAATAATTTAAGCGAGTAGCTGGTGGCTATCAGGCCTGGAACAAGAGCCAAAAGGGGTAGTAGCATAAAGCAAAAAGCGCCGCTATACAGCAGCGTAAAAAACGCTTTATTGGTATTTGAAATCTGCGGTAGCGAGTTTTTCTTATTACTGTCTTTTGCCAGCCAAGCCACTGAGTTTGAACGGTATAATAAAACAAAAAAGACACCCGCGATAAAAAATTGAGTCCAAGCTAAGGTCAGCGCCTCAGCGATATTAAAATCGTATTTTAAGGCCTGATAAATGGCCACTTCTAAGGTGGTAGATTGAGGGCCACCGCCCAAAGATAAAACCACGGCAAAGCTGTTGAAACACAGAATAGTGATGAACCCGAACACTAAACTGATAGTAGAGCGCAACGCAGGCCATTCAATGACACAGAGCTTTTGCCAGCGGTTCAGTTTCATCTGTCTTGCGAGTATCCAGCTAGTGTCTGGAATATTCTGTAATTGATTGTGAAAGGCTCTTACCGCAAACGGGAGGTTCATATAGACATGCGCTAGCAAGATTCCCTGCATGCCATAAAGATTCCAATCCTCACCTAAAAATGGGCTGATGATGCCGGATCTGCCCAATAGAGAAACAAAGCCGGTGATAAGCACTAAGGTGGGTAATACAAAGCAAAGCAGTGAAAGGCTCAAGAAAGATTTTTTAAAATACAGCTTGGGGCAATAATAAAGGGCCCTGGCAATAGGCCAGGCGAAAACTGTCGAGAGGATGGCGCTCAGTAGGGCTTGTTTTATTGAGAAAAGTAAAATTGAATGAAAATAACTGTCCTGCAACAATGCCAGATCAGCACCTTGTTGATTGAAAGCAATGAGACCATAAAAAGCCATCAGTGTGACCACACTTATACAAAAGATACAAATCAGGCCGCTGATGTTACTGAATTTTAAAAACATTGATTACTTATTAAGGTGATGATAACAGAGTTAAAGCTGGTGCTTGAATTTACAAACACCAGTGCAGTGATTACTTAACCGCGTTTGTCCGCCAGTCTTTAATCCATTGTTTGCGCTGATTAGATAGCTCTTCAATATCTATTTCAAGTGTTTTTGGCGAGATTAGCTTTGAAAATTGCTCTGGCAAGGTTGTATTGTTTGTAACGGGCAGCATCCAATTGGTTACCGGTAAAATCGTTTGTGCCGCATCAGATAATAAAAACCTTAAGAAAGATTGTGCTAGCTCAGGATGGGGGCTGGTGTTTAAGGCCGCTGCAACTTCAACTTGGACAATGTGGCCCTCGCTAAACGCTGCCGCCTTATATTTGCTTTCAGACTCTACAATCATATGGTAAGCAGGTGAAGTGGTATAGCTTAGTACATAGTCTGAACCGCCTTTTAAAAACATACTATAACCTTCATACCAACCCTTTGTTACTGTGACAGTATGCTGGGCGAGCTCTCTCCAAGCTTGATTTGTGTCCCCCTTAAAAACAGCGTTAATCCAGAACATTAATCCCTGACCTGGGGTACTAGTACGAGGGTCTTGATAGATAATGGAAGCGTCGGAGGCAATCAGTTGTTTCAAAGAAGTCGCCGGTGTTGTAATTTTACTGCTGTCATAAATGAACGCAAAATAGCCAAAGTCATAGGGAACAAAAGCACTGTCCTGCCAGTTTAAACTAGGTTTTATTGATGATAAATCCTGACTGTGATCAGCGATTAAACCTGTGGCTTTAGCGTCTTTCATTAAAGCGTGGTCTAAACCTAAAATCACATCGGCTTTGACTTTTTTTCCTTCAATTTTGAGGCGGTTTAAAATACTCACACCGTCTTCTTCTGCAATCAGGTTTAAGGTGCATTGGCAGTCTTTTTCGAAAGCTTGTTTGATCTTTGGTCCAGGCCCCCAATCAGAGACAAAAGAGTCATAAGTGTAAACAGTTAGAATCTTTTTTGCTGAATCGTCAGCAAACAGATTTACGGATAGAAGCGTCGCTAAACATAATGTGGTGAATTTTTTCATGGTTATCTCAAATAATGGATTAATGACTGTTATCTATAATATTTTAGGTGAATTGGGTGCAATTCTCTGTCGGTTTTGGACGCTGTTGTTCACTGCAACTGACGTTGTTGAATACTTAGCGGGCTATGCGTTGTGTATTGGCTAGTTTTATCTCCCATAGTGTTCAAAAAACGACTGCAGTGGCTTAAAGGTAAGTATAGGCTAAGTCGACTTGACTGTACTGGGCCAGAAAAACAGACTATCTTACTCCAGCTAAGGGATTTACCCAATCAATATATTCAGGTGAGCTTTGTTTTCTAAAATAAATAATAATCTAATTCAATCAGTAGATTGGCAAGAAGTTAAGCAGGGCTCTAGCAATAGAATATTCACCGCGAATCACCGAGGTGAGTTGCTGGTCTTACGTTTAAATGCTAGCAACGACTATGCTTTCGGGGTCGATAGATATCGCGAGGCACAAATGTTAAGCATCATTCAAGGGCAGTCGTGGGCGCCGGTGATTATTGAAAACAACCTTGTGCAAGGTTGGTGTTTAATGCATGACCATGGCAGCACGCTTGAACACTTGCTGGGACTTCCCTGCGCGACCAAAGATCGATTGAACTTGGCGCTTGTGACACTATTAAAGCAATTGCAGGATTTTTCTAACAATATCAGCTTAGATTCAGCCCAACCTTTAGGCTTCGACTATTCAGGATTGTTTGATCACTATAAAGTCCGCTTAGGTGATGATGCTGAAAATAATGTGGCTCTTTTACTATGTCACACGCTAGAGACTGCTTTTGGTTTATTACCTAAAGTGTCCAATACCTTAGTGCATCACGATTTACACGCACAAAACATTTGCTACAAAATTCACAATGGTGTGCCAGTGTTGACTCTGATTGATTGGGAATATGCGGGTTGGGGTAATCCTTGGTTGGATGTGGCGGCTTGTCATTTTGCGTTTGGTATTAAAGCCAGTGCACTGGCTCGATTACCTTTTGCGGTGGGATTGACAAGAGATCAGTTTAATAAAGGCTTGGTAAGAGCGCTATTAATCAATCGGGCCTTAGAGAACCTTTGGTATTGGATTAGGGTCGAGTCAAGTGTCGATAGTGCGAAATCAGATCAGCAAAATATTGTCTCAAAAAGCGTGCTATACAATCAAATCAAGTCTTCTATCGAGTCGTTTGACGGTGTTTGATAGGGCTAAAATAAATTGTCTTTGGGAGAGTGTTGACACGCCTTTTATTACTGCGCTCTATACTAAAGACTAGGCCTGTTTGTTCGGCATAGTAGCCATTGAGTTTGACGGTTAAGCTGCCGTAAAAATCAGTGTGTGGCTATGTTGTCTGTTATATATAGTTGCATAGCGGAGAATTGAGCGCCAAATATCGGTAAATTTTTTTCAATTTTTATGTTTTTCACTGACACAGAAATTCAGAGAAGCTCGTCGCTGAAAGAAAACTTTGCTTTAGTGTAAAATACTGTATATTTGTACAGAATCTCTGTTGTCAGTATTATTTTAAAGGATAAATGCATGATTGGCCATATTCGCGGTGTTCTTATTGAAAAACAACCTCCGTTATTAGTCATAGAAGCCAATGGTATAGGTTATGAAATTGAAGCTTCTATGCAAACGTTTTTCAAACTACCAGCGATCGACACTGCAGTAAAAATTTACATACACTTTGTCGTGCGCGAAGATGCGCAATTACTGTTTGGCTTTTTTGATAAAGTGGAGCGCAGTCTGTTCAAAGTACTGATAAAAGCCAATGGGGTCGGGCCTAAACTGGCAATCGCTATCCTATCGGGCATGTCAACGGTGGAGTTCTCTGCTTGCATCTTAAGGGAAGATGCCATAACGCTGACTAAGATTCCTGGAGTTGGCAAGAAAACAGCCGAGCGCCTGGTGGTTGAATTTAAAGATAAAATCGCCGCCCTAGGATTAGATGCAAGCCAAGACTTCAATCTAACGGCTGAAGAGTTACCTAGTGCAGTGCAAAAAACCAATCTTTATGTAGAAGAGGCACAAAGTGCATTAGTGGCACTTGGTTATAAACCTGTGGTTGCTACTAAAGCGGTTTCGGCGGCCCACAAGCAATTAGTTAATGTCAATTCAAGTCAAGAGTTGATAAGGGTTTCATTAAAATCAATGGTTGGTTAGGCTATGTGCTGCAAGCCTCAATCTTGAATGCATTGCCCCTAAAATTATGTTCTAACCAAGCGCTGACTAGCTCTTTATAGGAAAACAATGATAGAAGCAGATCGCTTTGTCTCTGCAGTTGCTGAGAAAAGCAAAATAGAAGAAGTTCAAGATCGAGCTATTAGACCGCATACTCTAGCTGAATATGAAGGTCAGCCGGTAGTCCGCGAGCAAATGGAAATTTTCATAGAGGCAGCGCGTGCCCGTGAGGAAGCATTAGATCATACCTTGATATTTGGGCCACCTGGTTTAGGAAAAACCACATTGGCAAATATTATTGCAGCAGAGATGAAGTCGGACATTAAAACTACCTCAGGGCCTATATTAGAGCGCGCTGGAGATCTGGCCGCATTGCTGACCAATTTGGAAGCCGGTGATGTACTGTTTATTGATGAGATACACCGCCTTAGCCCTAATGTTGAAGAGATTCTCTACCCTGCTATGGAAGATTACCAATTAGACATAATGATTGGCGAAGGACCCGCAGCGCGCTCAATAAAATTAGATTTGCCGCCTTTTACATTAGTTGGCGCCACGACTAGAGCAGGATCATTGACTTCGCCACTTAGAGATAGGTTTGGTATCGTTCAGCGTTTGGAGTTTTATAATGTAGCGGATCTTACCAATATAGTCCTGCGCTCTGCACAATTGTCGAGGACCACCATTAATCCACAAGGCGCCAGAGAAGTCGCATTACGCAGCCGTGGGACCCCGCGTATCGCCAATAAACTTTTGCGTCGTGCACGAGATTATGCAGAGGTCAAAGCAGATGGAGTTATTACCAAAGAGGTTGCTGATAGAGCACTGAATATGCTCAGTGTAGACGAAAAAGGCTTTGATCATATGGACAGAAGATTATTACTGACGATGATTGAAAAGTTTAGTGGGGGTCCGGTGGGTGTCGATAACCTAGCCGCGGCAATCAGCGAAGAGCGTGAAACCATAGAGGATGTGCTCGAGCCCTATTTGATTCAGCAAGGGTTTATTATGCGCACCCCAAGAGGACGCATAGTCACTGATAATGCCTATCTACATTTCGGTTTAGATATTCCCAAAAAAGAGCTTTAAAGGAAATTGCGTATCCGCTGCTAATGCTAACAGAGTAAAAAAACCTTTTTAACGAACTATAGTGCAGAATAGAGGTCAGTTTAGTGTAAAAATTACTGATAGTTATTCTAATAGTTAAGTAAGGTGTTTAGAATTGTCTCCAAAATCAGAACAGTGGTTTGCAGTGGCAACAATGGTAGCGTCAAAATAGTGAGAAAAACCAGTGTCGTTTGAATTTCCAATACGTGTCTATATAGAAGATACTGACCTTGGCGGTATCGTTTACTATGTCAACTATTTTAAATTTATGGAACGTGCACGCACTGAATTTTTAAGGCAATACGCGATACAACAGCAGCAACTGAAAGATCAAGATTACCTGTTCGTGGTAAAGTCGGCGCAATGTGATTACAAAGCACCTGCTTTATTAGATGATGCATTGACGGTGACTGTTGAAGTTTTAAAACACAGCGCCGCCAGTGTGACTTTTAGTCAACAAATAATAGCAGGGTGTGTGTTGTGCAGCGCTCATATAGAAGTGGTTTGTGTCAGCGCCACGTCGATGAAGCCGCGCAGATTTCCACCACAAATAAAACAAATTTTTTCGCGGGCGTAAACTGATTAATTCGTAATAATTCACACCGCGAAATAACCCACTAGAATTGGAGAATGTCAGTGGAAACAATGTCAATATTTGACTTAATACTAAATGCAAGTGTCGTCGTTAAAGTGGTTATGGCGATTCTTATGTTGGCATCAGTTATGTCATGGGTTTTGATTTTTCAACGATTTTTCTTTCTAGGTAAGGCTAAACGTGCCTTAAGAAAATTTGAAGATAGATTCTGGTCTGGAATAGATTTAGGCCAGTTGTTTAAAGATGTGACTGAACACCCTACGTCCAGTGGTGGCGCTGAAGAAATATTCCGTGCCGGTATTAAAGAATATACTCGCTTAACGAATCAAAAAAACTACGATCCAGAGGCCGTTATGGAGGGTGTAGAGCGCAGCATGCGAGTGGCACTTTCTCGTGAAGAGGAAAAGTTGGATGCACATCTTCCGTTCTTGGCCTCTGTTGGCTCAACATCTCCTTATATAGGGTTGTTTGGTACCGTTTGGGGAATCATGAATTCATTCAGAGGCTTAGCCAATATGCATCAAGCGACTTTGTCATCTGTGGCGCCAGGTATCTCCGAGGCGCTAGTGGCGACTGCGATGGGTCTGTTTGCGGCGATACCCGCGGTGATGGCTTACAACCGTTTTTCAGCAACGGCAAGTACCTTAACGAATAATTACGAAACCTTTGCAGAAGAGTTTTCTAGCATATTACATCGTAGAGTACATGCGCCTAAATAATGAGTAGGTTTTGATGATTAGAAAACGTAAGAAGAAGCACACACTGAATGCTGAAATAAATGTCGTTCCCTACATCGATGTCATGTTGGTGCTATTGATTATCTTTATGGTGACCGCGCCGATGCTGACCCAAGGGGTAAAGCTTGATTTACCTCAAGCCAGTGCGGATCCGGTTGATGCATCTGATACGGAACCAATGATCGTTTCTATGGATTTGCAAGAGCGCTATTATATAAATGTCGGCGGTGATGAACTAACGCCTTTGACTGCCCAAGACGTGAAGACCCGTATTCGAAAAGTACTGCGCAGCAATCCGAGAAAATTAATTCTGGTCCGTGGCGACAAAAATGTGACTTATCAGCAAATAATCTCTCTAATGACATTAATACAAGGTGCGGGAGCACCGAGTGTTGGTTTAGTCACGGAGTAAATCTTGAGTTATATTCTACCTACGATACTAGCGGTAATTTTACATTTAGCACTCGCATCTTCCTTTTGGATGTCTCAATTCGGTGAGTTGCAGCAGAGCAGGGAAATGCCGCGCCATATTCAAGCGCAAATGTATGATTTAAAAGCATTGACTACGGCGAGTAAGATACAAGAGGTGAAAGCCAAAGAGGCAGAACTGGCAAAAAAGGAAAAGCTAGCACCCGCCGATAAAAAGAAGCCACAAGAAAAACCTGCGAAACCTGATGAGCCACCTGAAAAGAAGCCTGAGCAAATAATACCTGAGACTAGTGAAAGAGAACTAGAAAAACAAAAGAAGGCTGAACAACGTAAAAAACAGCAGCAAGCACTCACCAAGTTATTAGCCGATAAAAAGGCATCGGCACTGAAACAGCGCGAAGTTGAGTCAAAGCGAAAACTGGCGGCGAAAAAGAAAGCCGAGCAAGATCAGACTAAGAAAGATAACCAGCGCAAACAGGCAGCAGAGAAAAAGAAACGAGCGAAAATAGCTGCTAATAAGAAAGCGTTAGCCGATAAGAAGCGTAAAAACGCCGCTATCGCTAAGAAAAAACAACAAGATAAGAAGCGTAAAGCGGCAGAAAAAGTCCGCATACAAGCGCTACAGAATCAAATCGCAGAGGAGGAGCAGTTCGCTGCTGAACAAATTGCTAAAGAAATGGCTTCGGGTGTTGATGTTTACATTAAAAGGATACTGGATAGTAATTTAAATATACCTTTAACCGCTCGTAGTGGTATAAAAGCAATGGTAAGAATTAAATTATTGGCATCAGGCAGAATAGTCGGTGTTGAACTAATGGAAAGCAGTGGCAATTCTGCTTTTGATAGAGCAGCAGAGCAAGCGGTATGGAAGAGTGAGAGCTTCCCAAAAGTTGCAGAAGTCGCGAAGGCGTCTCCTAGCTACTTTAATCGCGAACTACGCACACTTATAATAACGTTTAAACCGGAAGGTCTAAGATGGTGACGGGTTACATTAAAACATTGAGCGTATTAGTTATTGCGCTTTTTACGATATCAATACATGCAGAGCTTCAAATTGTCGTTGACGGCGGCGTTGAAACCCCGACTAGAATAGCTGTGGTACCTTTTGGTTGGGACGGTGATACTGCCTTAAAAGAAGATGTATCTGCAATAATAGCAAATGATTTGCGCCGCAGTGGCATGTTTAAATTAATGGACGAGGAGAATATGTTGAGTTCTCCTGAAACCGAATCGCAAGTTTTCTTTAGGGATTGGCGAGTGTCTGGCAATGATTTTATGCTCATTGGCAGTATGAAACCTACGGCCAATGGAGTGAAAGCAACGGTCGAATTGTTCGATATTTTGACAGAAAAGAAAATATGGTCACAAACCATCGACAGTGCCGGTTCAGATCTTCGCGATATTGCACATTATATTGCCGATGAAGTGTTTCAGAAAATAACTGGGATTCGCGGTGCTTTCGCAACAAAAGTTGTTTATGTGACCGTGCAAGGCCTAGGTGATGCGCGCAAATATCGCTTGCAAATGGCTGATTCAGATGGTGCTAGGCCGCAGACCATTTTAGCCTCAAAAGAACCGATATTATCACCTACTTGGTCACGTGATGGCCAAAAGCTGGCGTACGTATCTTTTGAGACCAACCGCCCAGCGATTTATATCCAGCATTTATCTACAGGCAAACGGCAAAAGGTCCAGTCTTTCAAAGGTATTAATGGCGCACCAGCTTGGGATCCAACAGGCAACAAGCTAGCCTTGGTTTTATCTAAAGATGGAAATCCGGAAATCTATGTTTTAAATCTGCAAAACGGTGGTTTACAACGCATTACTCGTCACTATGGTATTGACACTGAACCTACTTGGTCACCGGATGGGAAGTCGATTTTGTTTACCTCTGATCGCGCCGGCAGACCACAAATTTACCGTGTTAATGCCACCGGCGGCGACATTAAACGTTTAACCTTTAAAGGTAATTACAACAGTAGGGGGCGACTGACACAAGACGGACGTTTTTTGACTATGGTACATCAAGATACCGACGGTTATCACATAGCTGTTCAGGATTTGAAGTCCGGGAGACTGGATATATTAACCAATTCTAAAGATGATGAATCACCGACTATCTCGCCAAATGGCGTCATGATAATGTACGCCACTAAATTGCGCGGCAGTGGAGTGCTGGCAGGTGTGTCTCTGGATGGAAAGATTAAATTTACCATGCCAAATTCACTTGGCGAGGTAAGAGAGCCTGCTTGGTCACCCTTTTTAAACTAAAAATTATCTTAGTAACTACTACTGAGATTTGTTAAGCTCATAATAATGCTTTAAGCCCTATACAATTGGAGAGTTTCATGAAGACGTTACATACATCTAAAGTTAAAAGTGTTGCAAAATTTGCCAGTCTAACAATAGCGGCATTATTAATTGTAGGTTGTAGTTCATCTGGAATAGTGAAAGACAATGCTGATGCTGATGCTGATGCTGATGCTTCTGGGGTTACAACCACAGGGGCCAATTCAGGGTCACAAATTACTGGCGTAAACAGTTCAAACGTCGGCGATCTGCAAAGCGTTTATTACTTTGAATTTGACCAATCAGTGATTCGCTCTGAAGCCTTAAACGATTTGTCTCTGCACGCTCAATTTCTGGCTGAAAACTCAAATGCGGCTGTGCGTTTAGAAGGTCATGCGGATGAGCAAGGTACTCGTGAATATAACATCGCGTTGGGCGAGCGTCGAGCGCAAGCTATCGAACAATTCTTTGTTGGCCGTGGTGTGAATAATGGCCAGATAGACACTATTAGCTATGGTGAAGAAAAACCTGATATATCAGGCCTAGCATCTAAAAGCCGCCGTGTAGAAGTTAAATACACCGCAAAGTAAAACGTTTGACGCCGATGGGGGACTTGAGCGTTTGAGACCCTCAATTGTGATTAAACGCTAATATAGGTGATTTTAGTGAGACTATTAAGGTGTTTTTGTTTCGCGGCAATATTAATTGGTACTGCGGCAACCGCTAATCAGGTAGAGGTAATCAAAGTCACTGAAGGGGCTGGTTCAGCTACTCAAACTAATGATTTAGTGTTGATTTTACAGCAGCTTCAAGCTGAGGTAAGAAATTTGCGTGGGCAGGTTGAATTACAGCAATACGAATTAGATAATCTAAAGCGTCAACAAACAGAAATGTACTCCGACTTAGACGCTCGACTGGGTGGGTCTGCTCTCCCCATTAAAGCCTCTCTACCATCATCTAAAGCCGGTCTATCAGGGACTGAACAGCAAGATTACACGGCAGCATTTGCCTTTGTCAAGTCTCAGGAACTGACTCAAGCTGAATCCGCTTTCAAGCAGTATATTCAACGTCATTCAAAAGCCAAAAGAGTTTCTAATGCCGTTTACTGGCTGGGCGAAGTTCATCTTGCTCTAGGTGAATTGCCTGACGCTGCAGACTATTTTGATCAACTGCTGCAGCGTTTTCCTCAATCTGCGAAGATCCCCGATGCCATGTATAAACTTGGACGGATCAAGCAAAAAATGGGGCAGGCGAATGAAGCTTACGCTATTTGGCAAAAATTGGTAGATCAATATCCCAAAGCTTCTGCGGCTAATCTAGCGAGACAGTCACTGAAGTAATAGGCTGAATCTCACCGATACTTTATAACTATTGTAAACAGGCCTGAAGCCTGTTTTTTTTATTAATGCTAATAACTCGTGCAACTGTTAACAACCTGGATCTTCAAATGAACAAAAGTCAACCTAAAGCTGTTATTTTACTCTCCGGCGGTTTGGATTCTGCAACGGTTCTAGCAATGGCCAACGCAAAGCATTATGCCTGTTATGTGCTCAGTTTTGATTATGGACAACGGTCTGTGGTCGAGTTAAAGGCTGCTAAAGTACTGGCCATCGAAGCGTCGGTTGTCGAGCATAAAATATTGCGGATGCCGCTAGAAGATTTTGGTGGATCTGCACTGACAGATCCAAGTATTGAGATGCCTAACCAAGAGACAGTGACGGCATCGGCTATTCCGATCACCTATGTGCCCGCCCGCAATACCGCATTTCTCTCTCTGGCGCTAGGTTGGGCAGAGGTCATAGATGCCCAAGCAATTTTTATTGGTGTAAACTCAGTAGATTATTCAGGCTATCCTGATTGTCGCCCAGCGTTTATCAATGCATTTGAGACGATGGCAAACTTAGCTACTAGAGCGGGTGTAGAGGGTAAAAGGCTCAGTATAGAAGCCCCATTAATGCATTTAAGCAAAGGTGAAATAATCAAACAAGGAATTAAGCTAGGTATAGATTACACTAAGACAGTCTCTTGTTATCAAGCCGATGAGCGGGGCTTCGCCTGCAATAATTGCGATAGTTGCCACTTGCGTAAAGAAGGTTTTGCCGAAGCTGGAATAGCGGATCAAACACATTATTTTTAACCTGACTTCGTGACTTCAACGTGGATGTTGGGTGTATGATGTTGGTTTTACAGTGCAATCACTGATTCAGGTGTAAGTTGGACAGCTTAGGTAAAGGAATTTCTAGAAACGTTCAATTTGACTTTTATTGTCTTGCAATTTTTCTCTAAAAAAGTAGAATTGGCCACCACTTCCTAGTGGGCCGTTAGCTCAGTTGGTAGAGCAGTTGGCTTTTAACCAATTGGTCGTAGGTTCGAGTCCTACACGGCCCACCATTTTAAATCTATAAAATAAAGTATTACACTTAATGCTTTAGCCAACAGATAAGTACTGTGATGTTTGCAACTGATTCCCTAAAAGACCGCATCATGATTCAAGAGCACTTTGCTCATGAAAATTTACCCTCCGCGTTAAATCAAACAGAAATTGATGTTTATAAGTTACGTATAAAAGCCTTGCTCAAAGAAAGGGATGCCTGCTTAGTCGCGCATTATTATACTGATCCAATCGTTCAGGAAATAACCGAAGAAACTGGCGGTTTTATATCAGACTCTTTAGAAATGGCGCGTTTTGGACGTCGACGCACTGAGCAAACATTGTTAGTCGCTGGCGTTAAGTTTATGGGTGAGACTGCAAAAATATTAAACCCCGAAAAACGTATTTTAATGCCAACCCTACAGGCAACTTGCTCTTTAGATATAGGTTGCCCTATTGAAGAGTTTAGTGAGTTTTGCGATCAGTACCCAGACCACGAAGTCGTGGTTTATGCGAATACCTCGGCGGCTGTAAAGGCGAGAGCCGATTGGGTCGTTACTTCTAGCATCGCAGTCGATCTAGTCCAGCATTTAGAAGCGCAAGGTAAAAAGATAATTTGGGCGCCAGATCAACATTTAGGTCGTTATGTGCAACAACAGACCGGTATTGAAATGCTGATGTGGCAGGGATCATGTATTGTGCATGAAGAATTCCAAGCTAAAGGTATATTAGATTTACAAAAAATATTTCCTGACGCCGGCGTGCTAGTACATCCAGAATCTCCCACCTCTGTGATTGATATTGCCGATGCTGTTGGTTCGACGACGCAAATAATCGAAGCGGCTGTGCGTATGCCCAATAAGAAATTTATTGTGGCTACCGATAGAGGCATTTTTTATAAAATGCAGCAGGCGGCGCCCGATAAAGAATTTATTGCGGCACCGACTGGCGGCAGTGGCGCAACGTGCAGAAGTTGTGCCCATTGTCCTTGGATGGCGATGAATGGTTTGCAAAATATGGTTGAGAGTTTAGAAAACTACTCTAATGAAGTTTTTGTCGATAAAGCGCTGAGCTTAAAGGCAGAAATACCTTTGCAACGCATGTTAGATTTTGCTGCTTCGCTAAAGACAAGGTAGCTTTTGTTAAGGTGCCCCTGAGCGTTTGTGTGCAGGCGGTTTTCTTATGGGTTAACTCTGATCAGCACTTGAACAGGTTGTTTTGAACAGCTTAACGAGCGTCTGTAATCTTTCCCTCTCGAAGCTATACATGTTCAATCTAGTTTTTTGAGTTGTTCACTCAAGTGATACAGTTTGGACTCAATAACCGCCTCTAAACTGTTTAATCTGTCGTCTAAATTGGATTTTATTGCACTGCGCTTTTGTATGGGTTTGTTTGCTATTAAGCTGCGCAATTCTTCGATGACTAAGAGCAAAAGAGGGGCTACATGCTGTGGGTTATCTCTTTTTTTAGCCGCATCGCTTTGTATGTGGCTTATGCCGCGAGCAAAATAATATTTCTTACTCTGTGCCAAGAGTGAGTTGGCTTTGCGCTTATAGTATATTTTTAAGACATCGACGCGCTCCTCCCGAGATAAGCTGTACTTAATGACATCGACTATAGAAGTAACACCTAGTTGCTCGAGATTTGGGAAGTCTGACATTTTTAATCCTGCATATTTTACTATAAATGTATTAATGTATTAATGTATTGATTTAGAAACACTTTAATTGATTCAATGGAATCAAACTAACGGGCAGTATACACTTGCTTTAGAGGCGCGCCAATTAGAAAAGCGCTGTTCGATGGCTGTTATAATTATCCTCAAGAGGTCTTTAATAGCAGACTGTTGGTCAGCGTTGTTGAAGTAGTCCGGTTGAATTTACTGACGAACTGGGTGGTCACGCTAGCGCTGAGCAGGCAATATTTTTGCAAATAGTATCATACGGATGCTGGGTTGATATTCACCGTATTCCGGCTGATAGGCATTACCAAACGGGACTATTTAATAGCTCTCAGCTCTCATACCTGAATCTGATTTGCACTGACCTTGTTGAAGGTTGCAAGCTAGGAGCCTGTCGGGGCAGCACTCATTTACTGCGAAATATCAGAATTTGGCCATCGCCCTAGCTTGTTGTTAAGTGACAGGCTACTACCCTCAAAAGGCTTAGAAATTTGTATCACATCTACCTTTTCTCGATAATATCGGCTAAGTCTGGCAGGTACCTAGCAAGCCCTTTATTGTCTGGCAATAGGCTTGTTTGCCATAGTAATTTGACTATTGGCATTGACAAAGCTGGTTATTTTACCACCTCAAAAATGGCGTTGGCGACATAGTCAACATTGTGGCTGGCGATACCTGCAATGTTTACGCGACTAGAGCCTGCCATATAAATAGAGTACTCATCTCTTAAACGATCTACTTGAGAAGGGCTGATACTCAAAAAGGAAAACATGCCTTTTTCAGCACTGATGAAATTGAAGTCACGGTTCACTTTTGCCGCGTTGAGACTAGTGACTAGTGCGATTCTATTATTGGCTAATCGGTTACGCATAGTGGCTAGTTCAGTTACCCATTGTAACTCCAGTTCGCTAGAATTTAGGATGGTTTCTACAATCGCGGCACCATGTGCAGGAGGCATTGAGTAATGTGCGCGGATAGCACTAAATAGCTGGCTAGAGCTGATAACGGCGCGTTGAGAATTTTGTGAGATGATAATAACAGTCCCTGTTCTCTCTCTGTACAAGCCAAAGTTTTTCGAGCATGAGCTCGCTATTATCATTTCAGGTACGCTCTGCGCCATTAATCTTAAGCCAAAGGCGTCTTTATCGAGACCTTCCCCTAGGCCTTGATAGGCAATATCGACGAAGGGTATAAGGTTTTTTTCAAGTACTAACGCTACGACTTGTTGCCATTGTTGTGGGTTTAAATCAGCGCCACTTGGATTGTGGCAGCACCCGTGCAACAAGACTAGGTCGCCTTCGCTGGCGGTCTCTAACACACTCATCATGCGTTCGAAATCCACCGCTTTAGTCTGCTGATTATAGTATGGATATTCTTTAAGTTGCAGGCCCGCTCCGCCCAAAAGGGGGATGTGATTTACCCAGGTCGGTGTGCTTACCCAAATTGTCGCATTGGCAGAACAGGTATTAACAAATTCGGCGGCCATCCTAAGTGCTCCACAACCTCCAGTGGTTTGTGCCACTGAAACTCGCTTATCTTTAAGCACCGGATGTTGTTTACCTAAGATTAACTCTGCTGAGAGTTTACAGTAAAGCGCTGAACCTGCAGGGCCTATGTATGACTTAGTGCTTTGATTGTCTAATATAATTTGCTCAGCTGCACTAACGGCAGCCATAACCGGGGTATTACCCTTTTCATCTTTATAAACGCCAACGCCTAAATCCACTTTAGTCTGGCTTGGATCCTGATTGTATTGAACAATTAACTTTAACAGGGCGTCTGGTGCAACCCCTTGCAGTTGGTTAAACATTTTTCTTCCTTATTAATAAACCTTTGCACTATTGCTGCGCTCAGTAATAGGGTGCTAAAAACAAACTCTAAATCCTCATTTGTAAGTATAAACGCCGGTTTTGGGTTTGTTAGTTAGTGCAAAGGCCTCATTAGGTATTACCTGAATTAATGACTTCACAGCAGCATCGAGCGCAAACTCTTGACCCTACAATGCTTAAAAAATACCTCCTTAACCTAAGAGGGTCGCTAATGTTTTTCAATGCCAGTGTATAACCTATGTCATACACTGTGTATTCACCTTGAAGTCACGGAATCAGCTATTGGTTTGGATACTATTTTTTTATAATACTTGTCAATTACCACATTAAATCATCGGGTATTTCATAATCAGCATAGGGGTCATTTTCATCAATTTCTGGTTTTTTTGGTAACTCAACGACCCAATCAGCTTGAAGTGCATCTAGTCTATAGGCTTGGTTAGTAGGTATTAACCAGTACTTATCATCCATAAATACAATCGTAAGTTGGCTGTTAAAAAGTTCTAATTGCAGCTGTTTACTGATGTAAATTTGTTTTACGAAGTTTAAATGCGAAAACTGGTGACTAATGTCAGCTTCTCGAGGGATAGCGACGCGGTTACTTTCGACGATTTGTCGAGCTTGAGATAAACTGGCTTTTTCCGCTTTTAGACGTTCCCTTTGTAAATTTAACTGTTGGTCTTTTGATTTTTTGTCGGCTTGTTGCTGTTGCTGAAGCTGCGCACTGAGCGCCGCATCCGGCTTAGGTTTTTTCTTTCTTTTATCAGCTTTGACTTTATTTGCCTGTTTTTTGCTGGCCAGTCCTGCTTTTAATAGTTGATCTTGAAGTGAAATTGCCATGGTGAGCTACTGTATTAAGTTAAAATTAGTATTACTATAGCACAGCAGTTTTTTACTGAAAGTGGTAACCTGAGTATTAAAAGATTATTGCTGATAAAGGGGTAGACACTGATTAATACTAGAGAATATTTGTTAGCCAGACTCATCAATTGCGATGTGTGTTCAGTCTCTTATACAAATGCCTCAGATCGTTTTCTACTGGTGTGCTGTTTCCCCTGAGCTGCGTTATAAGCTATTTATGTTTATCAATACTAGTGCTTTTCAAACATAGGTATTAGAATGACGACATCAATCAGTCTGATTAGTTATAAGAGATATTGCAATGGGAAGAAAGTTCGAAAAGCGTAAAGCCACGATGGCGAAGACGCAAGGTGCTAAATCAAAACTCTATGCTAAATATGCCAAAGAAATTTTTGTCAGTGCTAAAAATGGCAGTTCTGATCCTGATGCTAATCCCGCTTTGCGCAGTGTTATTGATAGGGCAAAAAAAGATCAGGTTCCAGCTCATGTGATTGATAAGGCGATAGAAAAGGCCAAAGGCGGCGGCGGTGAAAATTATGAACCTATGCGCTATGAGGGTTTTGGCCCCGGCGGTTGTATGTTAATTGTCGATTGTTTAACCGACAATAATAATCGTACCTTTGGTGACGTGCGCATTTGTTTCAACAAAGGCAATGCAAAACTTGGTGGCCAAGGTACTGTGGCGCATATGTTTGATCATAATGCTCTGTTTGTTTTTTCTCATCCTGATGAAGAAGAAATATTAGAAGTGCTTATGATGGCTGATGCCGATGTCACTGATATTGAAAATGACGCTGGAGTCATCACGGTTTCTGCACCCCACACTGAGTACTTCAAGGTAAAGTCTGCACTAAAGGAAAGCTTTCCTGGATTGGAATACGAAACTGAGGAGGTAACTTTTGTACCACAAACTATCACTGAATTAAGTGGTGAAGATATCGAGAAGTTTGAGCACTTTATGGAATTGCTTCACGACTGTGATGATGTACAAGAAATCTACCACAATGCTGAAATAGCAGACTAACTCCAGTTAGGGTTAAGTTTCACTTTCACCACTGCGAGTAACTAATCGCAGTGGTGGCCCGGTCTTTAATAGGTTGCTGGCATTAGCATCTGTTAACAGATTAAAAGATGACGACATTGATCGCTAGTAGAATAAAAATAATACCTGTGATTCTATTCACCCATTGATTTTTTTCTTTGAGCCACTTAAGCACGGGGCCTTTGGCCAGAATCATCGCAACGATTGAATACCAACCACCATCGACGATAACCACTGTCGCTATCATAACTGCCTGTTCTAAAATCGTTGCTTGAGGTGATATAAACTGAGAAAAAATGGCAATGAAAAAGATCGCCAACTTTGGATTCAAGATTGATATCATGGCGCCTTCAACGCCCGCCTGCCAAATAGAAATTACTTTACTTTGCTCAATCACCTTATCTTGCTTTATTTTTCCCGCTCTGAGCGCCTGAACACCTATATAGGCTAAATACGCGGCACCAGCCCAAGTAATAAGCTGAAATAGAAACACCGATTCGGCAATCACTAATGCAAGGCCAAAGATACAGGCAAAAGCCCATAAGCCAACACCTAAGGCATGGAACCAACTTGCCGCTAATGCATGAGCACGGCCATTATCGGTGGTTTGTTTCAAAACTACCGCTAAGCTAGGCCCGGGAGACATAGCACCTAAACAACAAATAGCTAACAGTGGTAGCCATGATACGAATGTCATCCTAATTTCCTTAAAGTTAAAACCCAGCAAGCTTACGTTTGTTTTATTAGAGATACAACAGAGCGATACCTCAATAAAACTATTTCACTCCGAGCTTGTCTGGCTAGGTCGATCGCAGGAGTTTAGCGTTAAATCCGACAGGCTCCTAGTCAATTGGTGATTTTAAAAAAGCTTAAAATCTGTATCGACGCCTGTAAACGCGGCTTCTCCGCTAGTTTTCTCGTCAATACTTCATTCACAGCTTTATGCAGAGATCTTACAGCACAAGAAAAAAATTTTTTATTAGCCAATCGCTTGCGTAAACCACCAGGGCGTTGACAATGATGTGCTTATTATTTAATAATCGACTGATATTAATTTAAGATTTCAATTCAAGGTATCTGTTGCAGATGACACCAATACTAGAGCTAGCCAAAAAACTCTCTTCAAGCATTAACGCTTGTTGTTTGTGCTGTGGTTTATTAGGGCGGTTGATCTGTTGATTTGAGAGAATCATTGCAAGGGCCGCTAATAAAAAATTACCGGCCCTTTTTTGTGCCAGTCATTTCACCGTTATAGATGGAAAAAATATGTTACCTAAATTAAAACTTTACGATACCTATCGCAGAGGGCTCTTTGAATTTATACCCTTATCTGAAAGACACGTGACACTCTACGCTTGCGGTCCCACGGTCTATGACTATGCGCATATTGGCAATCTCAGAACCTATCTATTAGTTGATGTCCTAAAGCGCGTGCTTGAATTAAACAATCATCTTGTAAAACACGTCATGAATATCACGGACGTCGGCCATTTGACCTCTGATGCCGATATAGGTGAAGATAAAATGCAAAAGGGAGCCCGCAAGCACAACAAAACGGCGTGGGAGATTGCCAAATACTTTGAGCAAGCTTTTCTGGAAGATCTGCAAGCGCTGAATATCAGATTACCTCAGGTTTTATGCAGAGCAACAGAGCACATAGAAGCGCAAATAGCGTATATTTTGGTCTTAGAAAAAAAGGGCTATACCTATAGGACTGGCGACGGAATTTATTTTGACACTCGTAAACTAGTCAGTTATGGAAAGCTTGCTAAGCTTAAAATAGCGGGGCTTAAAGCCGGTATTCGCGTTGACTTGGGAGAAAAACGCCAAGTAACCGACTTTGCCTTGTGGAAATTCAGCCGCCTTAAAGCCGAACAAAGTCAGCGTCAAATGCAATGGTCAAGCCCATGGGGAGTCGGTTTCCCTGGTTGGCACATTGAATGTTCTGCAATGAGTGAACAATACTTAGGCAACCGATTCGATATTCATGTGGGTGGCGAAGATCATATTTCTGTTCACCATAGCAATGAAATTGCGCAATGCGAGGGGCGTCATGGGCATCAACCGGCCAATTTTTGGATCCACGGTTACTTCTTACAATTAAATCAAGAAAAACTATCTAAGTCTGGAAAATCCGTATTGCTCAGTGATTTAGTAGAACTCGGTTTTGATGCTTTGAGCTATAGATACCTGCTGCTATGCAGTCATTACCGCTCGCATATGAATTTCAGTATAGAGGCTCTAGGCAGTGCAGGCAAAGCGCTGCAACGATTAAGATGTTCGATGCAAAAATGGCCAGATGGCGGTGCTGTCGATGTGCATTTTCAACAACAATTTCTGCAACATATTAATAATGATCTGAGTATGCCACGGGCGATGGCTGTTCTTTGGGCCGTGACTAAAAGTAGTTTAAAGGGGGCTGATAAGAAGGCAACACTGCTTTATTTTGACCAAGTGTGCGCACTAGATTTAGATAGACAGGTAATGAAGGTATCAATACCTAGTGCCGTTATACTTTTAGCTCAAGAGCGACAGCAGGCGAGGTTAAACAAGAATTGGCTCTTAAGTGATCAGCTTAGAGCAGCGTTGCTGCAATTAGGTTATCGCGTGAAAGACACTGCTGAAGGTTTCGAACTTGTCGCCACTTAGCCGCTTATTAGAGGCTATTGACAGATCAATCTATTAACAATGTTCCCCAATACAAGGTGATAGGTAAGCTGATAAAGGCAAGCACTGTTTGTGTCGTAATCACTGTTGCCATCGCCTGTGCATCACCACCGAGTTTTCGTGCCAAAATATAAGAGGCCGGAGCGGTTGGTACACACAAAAAGATTAATAATACGTGCGCGGCTATCCCCTGCAGAGCAAACAGTTTGATACAGGCAATAGCCAACACAGGTTTGAAAAAAAACTGCACCACTATACTGCTATAAGTCAGCTGCCAATGATTGAAAAGGCCTTTAAAATTTAGCGCAGCGCCAACTAAGATGAGGCCGATAGGAAAGGCAGCGCGACCAAATAAGTCCAGTGATGAGACTAAAATGCTGTGTAAACCTATACCACTGATATTCAGTAAAATGCCGCTCGCGGCCCCTAAAATCAACGGATTAAACGCTAGTTGTTTTAATATAGCTTTAATCGAAAATGTGTTTTTTCGAATACTGACAGCAAACACCGAAACACAAAGTATATTAATTAAAATTATCATGCCGGTAGCCGCTAAGGCCGAGTAGCTTAAGCCTTCATCCCCGTAGAGTGCCGCAACGAGGGCCAGAGAGATAAAGGTATTGTACCTTACACCCCCCTGAAAAAGAGACGTAAAAGCCGCGGGTGTATGAGGTTTAAGAAAATATTGCCACAGGCAAATAAGCAGCGCACAGATCAGGATAGGGATTAATAGAGCAGACAAAAAACTTTGCCAAGGCAATCCGCTGAGGGAGCGGTTGGATAAAATGCTGATCAGCAATGCGGGGGTGAGAATATAGTAGGTTAAACTTTCAGCACCTAACCAAAAATCGTTGGACATCATTTTTGTGCGCTTTATGAAATAGCCTAATAGGATGGTCAAAATAATAGGAATTAATGCGCTTGCAATGATAAACATAGTCGGCTCTTATTAATCTAGTGGTCTGAGTGATTAGAAAATAATACGTTGAACAGAAGTATTTAGCTGAAGAGAGGCTGCAGTATAACTGCAAACTTAAAAATTTGAAAAAAAATCTACCTAGATCCCTCTGTTCGCATTAATTATCAGCAAAGGGAGATGCACGCAAGCCTAAATACGCTTAGCGCATAGGCGCTGTAAATTGTAGAAAGTATGCATCAATAACCATAGGATCTCGATATCCCAACCCTTTGCAGGGGACTTATAATGACGACAGCGCCAGAGACTCGGGGCCTGCTGGATAGCTTAGATCGCTACTTTTCGGCGAATTTAGGTTTTTTTAGCTGATTAATTTAGGAAAGCTAGAGCAGGTGTGAGAGTTGTCTCAGAAAAAACCAATAAGCCACCTTAAAATCTTTATCTTTATATATTTCCTCTGCGTTCTCTGTTCTGGATAAGTCACTAACAAGGTTTACCACCGAGTTCACAGAGGTGCTTCACGACACAGAGAAAGCAATAAAAGTTTATTCGCTTATATTCAAACTGTGATGCCAGCTTTGCAAAGCGAACTATCATTAGATTTACAATGCTCCCGGCGTGATAGCTCGCTGCGAGAAGCAGCTATTTTGTTAAACTTTATTGAGCCGCTAAGGACTGTTAGTTAAATGAGTGCAGAAGTATTTTAAAACCAATAATCACGCTCTAGAAAAACTTCAAAAAAGCATTATACTTGACATCGGCTAAATGCCATCATATTAACCAGTCATTCATAATAAAGAGTATGGAAAAATGAAGAAAATTGCTCTGGATGCAATAGATATTCGTATTTTGTCTGCCTTACAGCAACATGGGAAAGTGAGTAAATCGAAGTTGGCAGAGCTGGTTAACCTCTCACCTACGCCTTGTTGGGTGCGCTTAGATAAGCTGAAAAAAACCGGACTGATAACCGGATACCGAGCCGATATTGATCTCGTTCGTATTGTAGATCTTACTAAAGTGCTTGTGGCGATCTCCTTGAAAAACCATAGTAAAGCTGACTTCAATCGCTTTGAATCTTATATCCAGAAAGTCGACGCCATAATTGAATGTGACGCCACCGGTGGCGGTTCCGATTATGTGATTAAGATAATTGCCAATAACCTGAGCGGTTTTCAGGGGGTAATCGAACAATTGTTAAATGCCGAAATCGGCATCGTTCGCTACTTTATCTATATCGTTACCCGACAGATAAAGTCCGTTGCACCTGACATTTCATTACTTATAAACCCATCAGGTTCAATAAGCTAACTGGCTTTTTCAAAACACAATTACCACTAGTTGTGTGTCCCAGCGGTGTTAAGTCCAAACAAGCTAATGATTACACCTAAACAGACTCAACAGGCACGTCTGCTGCTGTATTTAGTCCATATTAAAAATTAAATTCTCATATGCTGTTATTTGCAATGACTGCTGATGGGAAAACAACTCCTTTCAACCTAATAACCTGTATATATGAGAATGATAAAATGACGATGCAACAGACATTTGGCTTCGGCACACAAATTCGTAAGTCACCGTATTTTGATGCCACAGTGCGCTGGGGCGCTAAAGATTTTTCAGTCTATAATCATATGTATATTCCCAGAGACTTCGGCAATCAAGTGGGAAATTTTTGGAACTTAGTTAATCAGGCTATTCTCTGCGACGTTGCTGTCGAGCGCCAAGTGGAAATCACTGGCCCGGATGCCGCAAAGTTTGTTCAGTTACTCACCCCACGTGATCTCTCTAAATGCGCGGTAGGTCAATGTAAATACGCACTGATAATGAATGCAGAGGGGGGCATACTAAACGATCCGATTTTATTGCGCTTAGCTGAAAACCACTTTTGGATTTCTCAGGCTGACAGTGATGTTTTATTCTGGGCTCAGGGTGTTGCCGTTCACTGTGCATTGGATGTGAAAATCAGTGAACCCGATGTTTCACCTTTACAGCTACAAGGACCCAAATCCGGCGAAGTCATGCAAGCTCTGTTTGGCGACAGTATTTTGGATTTGAAGTATTACTGGCTTCGAGAATATAACCTAGACGGTATTCCTTTAATCGTTTCTCGCACTGGCTGGTCAAGTGAACTGGGCTACGAATTGTACTTAAAAGACGGTTCAAAAGGCGATGAATTATGGGAGAAAATAATGGCAGTAGGCCAGCCTTTGGGTCTACAGCCGGGTCATACTTCATCAATCCGTCGCATCGAAGGTGGGATGCTGTCTTATCATGCAGATATGGATATAAACACTAATCCTTACGAGTTGGGACTGGATCGACTGATTGATTTGGATGCCGATTTTGATTTTATTGGTAAATCTGCATTACAAAAGATTCGCAAGCAGGGGGTGAGTCGTAAGCATGTTGGGTTAATTATCGATGGGCCGCCACTGGTGGGCTCAAATACAGAATATTGGCTATTAGAAAAAGCAGGGGTTAAAGTAGGAAAAGTGACATCGGCGATCTTCTCTCCTCGTCTGCAAAAGAACATTGCGTTGGCGATGGTTGAGGTGCAATTTGCTGAACTATGTACTGAGTTTGTAGTTAAACTTGCTGATGGTGATGCCACGGCTACTGTGGTAAAAACACCTTTCTTCGATCCAAAAAAGAAATTAGCGGCCAGCTAACCAAACACACAGAAAAAGGGTGGAATATGACTGAACAAAGCATACTTTTAAGCGACACCAATGGCCAAGGTATTTTGCGGCTAACCCTAAATAACCCAGCCAGACGCAATGCCTTATCAGAAGCTATGCTTTTGCAGTTACAAAAGGTAATGAAAGATGCCGCTATTGATCCTAGAGTACGAGTCATAGTACTTGCTGCCAATGGGCCGGTATTCTGCGCAGGACATGATCTTAAAGAACTGACCGCTGCTCGCCAAGCTGAAGATAATGGTCGTGACTATTTTACTAAAATAATGGCGTTGTGTGGCGCAATGATGCAAGCCATTGTAAATAACCCGAAACCGGTTATTGCTGAAGTCTGCGGAATAGCAACGGCTGCCGGCTGTCAGTTAGTGGCGAGTTGTGATCTCGCATATGCTGATGAAACTAGTGCGTTCAGCACCCCCGGTGTCAATATTGGTTTATTCTGTTCAACCCCGATGGTGGCTCTGTCTCGAAACGTCTCCAATAAGCATGCACTGGAAATGTTATTAACCGGAGACATGATTTCAGCTCCCAGAGCCCTAGAGATAGGGCTTATTAATAAAACCATTAGGACCTCAGAATTGACCGCCACGACCATGACAGTGGCCGGCAAAATAGCGGCTAAATCGAGTAAAACTTTGGCAGTTGGCAAGCAAGCATTCTATCAGCAGGCGCAACTGTCGTTATCCGATGCCTATGAATTGTGTGCCAATGTGATGGTGGAAAACATGCTGGCAAAAGATGCTGAAGAGGGAATTAACGCCTTTATAGAGAAACGTACGCCACACTGGATGGATGAGTAAATGGCCGGTACTAATGCTCACTATAACCTCGATCTTAAGCGCAGTGCGGCTAATTTCCAACCGCTTACACCGCTGGGTTTTTTAGAGCGTGCAGCGAGTGTGTTTCCGGAGAATATTGCTATTATTCACGGTGATCTAAGGCTGAATTATAAGCAGTTTTATTCACGCTCACGACAACTAGCATCCGCGTTGGTGGAACGCAATGTCGGTCGGGGAGACACAGTATCGGTGATGCTGGCAAATACCCCGGCTATGCTGGAATGTCATTATGCTGTGCCTATGGCTGGCAGTGTGTTGCACTCAATCAACAACCGACTCGACCCAGCAACCATTGCCTTTCAACTTGATCATGCTGAAGCGACTATTGTCATCGTCGATAGCGAATTTATGCCCATTATGCAGCAGGCATTGGCAAAAGCTGCAGTTCAGCCTTTGCTCATTGTATATGATGATGTTGAGTATATAGGTGATCGCTATCCGAATGACGCACTAGACTATGAAGCGTTGCTAGCAACAGGTGACGAAAGCTTTGCCTGGCTTATGCCCGAAGATGAGTGGGATGCTATATCGATTAACTATACCTCAGGTACCACAGGTGATCCCAAAGGGGTGGTCTCACATCATCGCGGCGCTTACCTGCTCGCTCAAGGTAACGCTTTAACTAATAATATGCCTAAACATGCCGTCTATCTTTGGACTCTACCAATGTTTCATTGTAATGGCTGGTGTTTTCCTTGGACTTTATCGGCAATTGCTGGCACGCATGTTTGCCTTCGCAAGGTTCGCGCTGATGCCATTTGGCAGGCGCTTAGTGATCACAAGGTAAGTCACCTTTGTGGCGCCCCTATTGTAATGTCATTAATTTTAGAAGAGCAAGCTGACTATAAAGTCTCACAGCGGATTCAGTTTTTGACGGCTGCGGCACCGCCACCTGAAAAAATCCTGATGCAGATGAATGCCGCAGGCTTTGAGGTTATTCACTTGTACGGCTTGACCGAAACTTATGGCCCAGCGGTGGTTAATGAATGGCATCAATCATGGGATGATTTACCCCTCGCAGATCAGGCAGCGCTTAAAGCTCGTCAGGGGGTGCGTTATTTACCATTAGAAGGGCTCAGCGTATTAAATCCAGAATCGATGAAGCCGGTACCCTCTGACGGTGAAACCATTGGCGAAGTAATGTTTCGCGGTAATGTCGTCATGAAGGGATATTTTAAAAACTCGCAAACAACACTGCAGGCCTTTTCTGGAGGATGGTTTCACTCTGGAGACTTAGGTGTTATTCATCCGGATGGCTACCTACAGCTGAAAGATAGGGCTAAAGATATCATCATCTCCGGCGGAGAAAATATTTCGTCCATAGAGATCGAAGATGCTCTCTACAAGCATCCGTCAATCGCCATCGCGGCTGTTGTTGCAATGCCTGACACTAAATGGGGAGAACGGCCCTGTGCATTCGTTGAACTTGTTGCGGGTGAAGAGGTAACTTCGCAGCAGCTATACGATTGGTGTCGTGATTCACTGGCCAGTTATAAAGTCCCCGCTCGTTTTGTGTTTTGTACTATTGCACGTACTTCAACAGGTAAAATTCAAAAGTTCTCACTTCGTCAAAAAGCTAGCCAATTAGTTTGAAAACCTAATCGAATCAATGGATAAGACATGAATATTAGAAAAGTAGAGTACGCGATAATTGGTTCAGGAACCGCGGGATTAGGAGCTTATGCCAGAATACGTCTTGAAACTGACAGCTTTGTTATGATCCAGCACGGCCCATACGGCACTACTTGTGCAAGGGTTGGCTGCATGCCCAGTAAAATGCTGATAACGGCTGCTGACCATATGCACCAAATAACCGAAGCATCAAAGTTTGGTATTCACGCTGAACCTAAGGTTGACGATAAAAAGGTGTTTAATCGAATTCGCAGCGATCGCGCCGATAAATTTGTCGGTAACGTGTTACAACAAATCGGAAAAATACCTGATCATTTTAAGCTGCAAGGTCGTGCCAAATTCCTTTCAAACAACCAAATACAAGTCGATGACGATTTAGTTATTCAAGCTGAAAAAGTAATAATCGCATGCGGTACAAGGCCTTACATACCAGAAGAGTTCAAGTATGTCACAGACAAAATACTAACTAGTGATACTGTTTTTGAAATAGAAAATCTACCCAAGTCTATTGCCGTCATTGGTCTTGGAGTCATTGCATTAGAGCTAGGTCAATCCCTTCATCGGCTGGGTGTTAAAACCAGCTTTTTTGGCCGCACCGGGAAGATTGGAGACTTAACTCATCCGGACTTGCAAACTGAAACATTCAAGTGTTTGAGCGAAGAGCTAGACATATTGCCGCAAGGCAGAATTGTCAACGTTTGGGAAGACGATAACGCTGTTGTTATTGCCTACGAACAACAAGATGGTAAGGTGATTACTAAACACTTTGACGCCGTGTTAGTGGCTGCTGGGCGAGTCTCTAATATTGATCAGATGGACATCCATAAAACAGATATTCAAGTGGATACTCACGGGATTCCTATTTTTGATTCTCAGACAATGCAATGCAAAAACCTACCAATATACATAGCGGGTGATGCGACTAATGATCTGTCGCTTTGGCACGAAGCTTATGACGAGGGCCGTATTGCCGGAAATAACGCACTGAATTATCCTCAAGCTGAGAAAATCAGCCGTAGAACCCCATTAGGTATCTACTTTACTGACCCACAGATGGCTATCGTTGGACGGAGTTACCAGCAGTTAAAACACACACAGATCGTTATTGGTGATGTGCCTTTTAACGGTCCTAGACATGAAGTCTGGATGAAAACGCAAGGACGTATTCAGGTTTATCTGGATGCACTTTCAGGTGAGATTCTAGGCGCAGAATTACTGGGTTATCAAGCGGAGCACCTCGCACATTTATTAGCATTAGCCATTACTCACAAAATGACGGCTAATCAATTTTTGGAAATGCCTATTTATCATCCCAGTGCTGAAGAAGTTCTGAAAAAAGCCTTGGATAAAGCGAGATTTCAACTCAACACTGACTAAGCATTGTATATCAGGGCAGGGACAATTTTCCAAAATACTCAACAAGCAGTCTAATCGCTGCTTTTAATACATCGCTCTTTATATGCAATGACACTCTAGCACAGCTTTTTCGCGCCGAACTGCCGAATTTAGGTTGAACCTAGGACGATAAATAGAGGCCATAAATAAGCAATTAAGCTGACTTCTAGAACGGGCGCTTTAATCAGTCTGAAAAGAAGCAGTGATATAAAAAAAGACCAAGACAACTTAGAAGCCAAGCCGATAGAGGTTGTTTTAGAAGATGTCTTATATTATTTCCTGTCACAAGCCATTTACAGAACATAAACGCGAGGCTAAAACACAGAGAGAGTATTTGAGCAGGTGGAAAAGGGCTGGCTTGTTTAGATAAAGGTGCCAACATTCCCCAAGGTATTATGGCGATTGATCTGATGGCGGTTGCCAAATTTTTAGGTTTTCTCATGTTGTGTATACCCAGTCATCATAATATATAGATGATGTATGAAAGCTTATCCTGGATCGATTTGTTGTAGCGGCGAACGCGCTCACTGACCTCAAAAAACTGAATATATTTTTGGGTATAAAATCAACTTCTCTAAAATTCGGCAAATATGTGCGGGTTTGAAGTGTTGTTAACACGAAGGCGACATACCATAGAACTCACATAAAAAACTGTATTAAATGGCGTTCACAGAGTCCTGCGTGGCTCGTCACTTTTGTGAGCACTTGCTTGTGAAAATAATTGAACTCTAAATATTGCCTCGCCGCTTCAAGACGTTTTTCCGTCAAGCTGTGGCTATTTTGTTGATCGTCTATTACCTGGACTAACAACAACATTTGTCGCTGAACTAACAAATTCTGTCGACCTTCTGGCAAACTTAATTAGCGCTGTAAGAACTGTATATAATGGTTAATATTGTCATCGAGTTGATTAAACGCAGGCAGAGAATCAAATACAGGGACTAGTGCCTTTGGAATGTCAGCCACAATGAATTGATTTTCACCAGAGGCTTCAAATGCATGACTTTTAAAAGCGTAAATCAGCGCGGCGTGCCTTTCAAAAAACTGGCCACTCGCGTCTCCTATCTCTAACTCTAGAGAACCTGAAACAGGCAAGACTGACTGATCAAAGCCATGTAGATGATTATCGAAAAAAGGTAAGTAGCTTTTAAGGCAAAGTGTAGGCTGTGACATAGACTATGTTTCAAATGGAAGTTACTTTTATGATAAAATGTAAGAATCAAGAAACAACTTAAATTAAACAAAAAATTGATTTACAGCGCTGACCCTAAACCAATATTGGCCTATACTGCGCAGCTTTAAAATTAATCCCCGGGGAATAGCTCTGAAACGAGCTGTTTTGGCGCCTCATACTTAAACATAGTATGGGCTCTTTTGGGTGATTGAATAACCTATAATGATTCAGCCTCCGGCTATTTCATTATTTTTACATAGCGCCGGTTTTTCGTTCCGGTTAGCTGAGGAAAAACTATGTCTGATATCGTTGTCTGCGCGATGTACAAGTTTGTTACTTTAAACGGCTTTGAACAATTGCGTGAGCCTTTAATCAAAGTAATGCTTAAAAATGAGCTAAAAGGAACATTGTTGTTAGCTCGCGAGGGAATCAACGGAACGGTCGCTGGAACAAGGCCGGCGGTGAGTGCCCTATTGCACTGGCTGTCTCAAGATGAAAGGCTCACCGAGATTGTTATAAAAGAATCTTTTGACACAAGTAATCCTTTTTATCGCACCAAAGTTAAATTGAAAAAAGAGATTGTGACGATGGGCATTGAGGGCATTGATCCCAAGCATATTGTCGGCACTTACGTAAAGCCTAAAGACTGGAATGCGTTGATCTCTGATCCAGAAGTGACTTTAGTTGATACGCGAAATGACTACGAAGTAAAAGTTGGCAGCTTTGAAGGCGCGTTGAATCCGAACACGACTAATTTCAGAGAATTCCCGCAGTACGTTAAAGATAATTTAGATCCTGAAAAAAATAAAAAAGTGGCGATGTTCTGTACCGGTGGAATTCGTTGCGAAAAATCTACGGCATATTTGAAAGAGCAAGGCTTTGAAGAGGTATATCATCTAGAGGGTGGGATACTAAAGTATTTGGAGGAAGTACCTCCATCTGAATCAATGTGGGAAGGCGAGTGTTTTGTCTTTGATAATAGAGTTACTGTTGACCATAACTTAGAAAAGGGTCAATACGATCAATGCCATGCCTGTCGCTTACCTTTAACAGAGGCACAGATGCAGCATGATAAATACGCCCAAGGCGTTAGTTGTGAATTCTGTTATGAGACACAAACAGTTGCTCAGCGTGAACGCTTTGCTCAACGCGAAAAACAGATGCAGTTGGCTGAAAGTAGAGGTGACGTGCACTTAGGCGGCGATGCAGTAGAGACGATCAACAAACGCCGCGAGATTAAAAAAAAGCGGCGTGATGCACAAAGAGGAGCAAGTAACTAGTACCGAAAGTTTATCAATGAGGGTGTAAATCATTCTGTGTAACTGCTCTTCATCTTATTCACTGCCTCACTTGAAATTCGCCTATATAAAACCTCTTATGCTTTGATTTTAGGGTCTCATTACTCACTCAATTCTGATTGACTGCTGTTTGAGCGTTTGGAAGCTAAATAACTCAACCTTGTGATGCTTTGAATGTTGCGGGTTGTTGATGCCGTCAAACCCAATATGAGAGCGCTTAGTGACAAGCCAATAATATTTATCTATCTGAATAAATGACTTTTTTATCGTTTATTTGCCGTTGCTAATAATTTTAAACTCGAGCGAGTCTCTAAGGTTGTCTGCGAGCGTAAAAAAATCATAATCCTTAGAATGACGACCCGAGGATAATAATTTTTTTTTAGCCGAGTAATGATTCAGCAGTGCTCAGATCATAAAGTAATAAAGTTAGTTTAAAAGATTATTGGACTAAATAGATGACAAAGATAAAATCAAAAGATATTAAAAATTTTTTCTTTATTTCAAAATAGAATATAAATTACAAAGCGTCATGGCTCTCACTAGATATTTGAGGGTGCTGTCTACTTGTTATTTTACAGAGGCTAAAATGTCTAATATTGTCGCAGAAGAAGTATTAAGTGTGCATCATTGGAATGACACTTTGTTTAGTTTTACAACGAGCCGCGATCCGGGTTTTAGGTTTAAAAACGGTCATTTCACTATGGTCGGGCTTGAAGATGAGGATAAAGGTAAAAAGGTGATGCGAGCTTACAGTATCGCCAGTGCAAATTATGAAGATGCCTTAGAGTTCTTCAGTATTAAAGTTGAGAATGGTCCTCTGACGTCTCGATTACAAAATATAAAAGTGGGAGACAAAGTACTGGTTGGCAGGAAATCAACCGGCACCTTGATTGATGATCATTTATTACCGGGAAAAAGGTTATTCTTGTTGAGCACTGGTACTGGCCTTGCCCCTTTCATGAGTATTATCAAAGATCCTGAAATATATGAGCAGTATGAGCAAGTGATTTTGACTCATGGGGTGCGCTACAAATCCGAATTGGCCTATGCAGACTACATTGAAAATGAACTACCTAAAAATGAATACTTCGGTGAGATAATAGCAGAGAAATTACATTACTACCCGACTGTTACACGTGAAGATTTTAAGACACAAGGGCGTTTAACCAATCATCTTACGAGTGGTAAACTAACCCAAGATTTAGGTCTAGATGACATAAACACTGAAACGGATCGATTTATGATTTGCGGTAGCCCTGCGATGCTTGATGAATTTTGTGGCATATTAGATGACATGGGATTTGAAGAAGCTCGAAAAGGTGAGCAGGGGCACTATGTTATTGAAAGGGCGTTTGTGGAGAGATAAGGTTTACAAAGCCCTCTATTTTCGAGATCCTAGGTCCTTTTGAAACAACAGGGGCCTAGTGTTTAATTCTTGAAAAGGTTAACAGGCAAGTTAAAACTGCGTTTTAATTATTTCTGCCTATTGTTTTTCTTAAAATTATCTATATTGTCACTGCAAAAATCTGCTATTTATTGGCAAGGCGCGGTTACTGATCACAGGAATCGAGTAGAAGCCTCATATTGATTTTTTACTATTAATATCAAGGAGGATATAAATTAGTGAAAGTTAAAAGTACAGTGAAACCGGTTAATCATCAAAAATTTGAAAAACTCGCCAATAAATTTCGA